>JAAEPA010000939.1 GCA_024222475.1 Gammaproteobacteria bacterium
ATGGGCGACTAAGATTAATAGGGCAATCAGTCTCGGAGTTCCTTAATCCGCCGAGCCGGAGAGTTCCAGTATAGCAGTCCTAACCGGAATAATTCATAGATTGTGCGTGATCTGCACGCGAATTCATGAAATATCCGGGCTAGCCTTGTAGGATCTGGATTACAGCATACTGCTTTATTGTGATGGAAAACCGTACGGCGTTCAAAGAATCCCACTTTAGAATCGGATGTGTGGAAGGGGATGGCGGTTGAGAGTGGCTTCCCGCGAGGATCTAGGTCAGATTCGTTTTGGTGGGTATGTACAGGAGGTCGTGGAGTGATCCTGGTTAGCCCAATATGTTTTTTCGGTCATGGTGATACTATTACCGTTGGTAATCAGCAGTACCGAGGAGCAGCGTGTACCATAATGTTCGCTAGTGATGAAGATCGGTGCAAGAAGCCTTTCCCAATCCTTGCCTACGCCCGTATTGGGTAGCTTGTTATCCGTAGGCCTGTACCGGTCCGAAAGCGCCTCCAGAAGCCGATCGGTAGGCAGCGGGCTATGTTCCAGCGCGGTTTGGAGTAGTCGCTTGCCCCGTTTTACTTTTGGCCAGGGGGTATCAAGCCGGTGGTTGCTCAGCCCATACACCCCGGAGCGCAGTTGCGTTATTTTCTTTTCCTTACTTGAGAAATAGAATAGTGAATGTTCATCGCCAATGAGCAGATTAAAACCGTCGTATTGGTTGGCAGTGATTTGCAGCGAATCTAGATATGTCCATGGAGAATCGGTTCCTTGAAGATAGTTTGATACCAGCAAACCGCGCGATACCCGGTTTTGTTTTTTCCGGCTAGCCTCTCGATAATTTGTGACCGCGGCAAATCGACCCCTCTGGTCAACCCCTAACCACGACCCGCCTTTTTCGAGATCGCGTCCGGCAAGGATATGTGGAGCATCGTCCCAGAAGGTCAGAGTAGCGGTCTCGCGGGCAAAATACTCATCCCGATTGGCGGCCAAGACCAGCTTGAAATCAGCATTTGGTTGGTAGGCGAACAGAATGAGACACATACGAAGATCAACCTTTTAAATAAGGAATACGAATGAAATAACTTCCCTATCCGGCGCCGCATGATCGTTCGTATTCAAGGCGCGGCAACAGGCGCATAGCTTCTTGCTATGTCACTGTTGGCGTAACGCCGAAGACGGACGATAAGGCAAGTCAGATAGAGAGGTTATTTAGGTAGCATTCCTACGTTACAAGAGCAATATACCATGAAGATTAATGTTAGCCATTTACTGCACCAGCTGGGGCCGTTGCGCATCATGCTGCTTACTCTGAGCTTTGTCCTGATCGTATTAGCTCCCGAGGCGGGCGTTCAGTCGGCGCGTTCGGGTTTCGCGGTTATCACCACGTTGATATTCCCCACCATCGTACCCATGGTGTTCATGGGATTGCTGCTCGATGCCTTGATGTCGCGAGTAAAGCAAGTCGACTTGCAAGGGGCGGAAAAAAAGCGCTATAGAATGCTGACCTATCTGAATCTGGGGTTTGCCTTGGTATTGCTGATCAGCTGGCTGCCGTTCCTTCTCTCACTAGGTCGGCTAGGTGCCGAATAGTGCCCATATTTAATGAAAATGAATGCGAAATCCAGCCGGTCAGACTGATCTGCAGTAGCTTGGCTCCTTTTAGGAGCCTGTCGGACTTAGGACGATCTACTGCGGAAAAGCTGGATTTGGACAGATTTCCCGATCCTTTTCGTTTAATAGCTACGGCTATTCGCCTCAAACGATCGAAAAATCCGTCTCAAACCGTCTTTCCCTCGCTACGATCACCTAAGTCCGACAGACTCCTAGGGCAGGTTCCTAATGTTCAGGTAGAGGCGTCCAATTCTTCCTGGGTAATAGCCTTATGACTACCATCACAATAAGGCAGCCTAGTACTGCGTTTGCATTGGCAGAAAAAGTATTTATCGTCCTTTTCCGCGATGAACTTCAACGGGCTGAATTCCGTACCCTGGTGAGAACCGTCGCAATACGGTTGGTTTTGGGAGCGACCGCAGGCGCACCAGTAGATTTCCTGGCCGGCCTTGAGTTCGACCGGGGCGGGTCGCGTAGCAGCGATTTTGGGTTTGTTCATGGCGGTTCCTGTTGATAAGCATCGATAGTGAAGGTACATACTATTGCACCTCCACTGGCGGAGGGTCAAGGGCAGGGGATAACTCCGTCCGTGGCTGGTAACCTCATCATTACCTATTATGAATGTATTCGGAATCAGTATAAAAAACAATGTGTTCTATGGTTGGATTTCAAAAAACACGCTTACCCATAGAGTAAGCAGGGTAGTGTGCTCACCCTAATACCTGCTAGAATCGAACTATGTCAGGAATGCTACCTACACACTCCCCTATCTGACTTGCCTTATCGTCCGTATTCGGCGCCAGTTAGGGAAGTTATTTCTTTCGCATTTCTTAGATTCAATAAATCGAGATTAATTATGTCTGCACTTAAGTTTAACAGCGAATTGAGCAACGAAATCAATGTCACGCCGGAAGCGGTTGAACAGCTAATAGCCTTGACAGCCGACGAAGACGATGTGAAGGGCGTCCGTATTTTTGTCTCCGGCGGTGGCTGTGGTGGTATGAGCTACGGTATGACTTTGGTGGAAGAACCCACCCCGTTTGATACTACCTGGTCAAAAGACGGCCTTACTGTTTATGTCGATGCAGTAGCTCTTTCTTATTTGGAAGGCGTTGAGATCGATTACCAGACCCAGGGTTTGAATCAGAGCTTTGTGTTCAAAAATGTGTTTGTGAATACCGGTGGTGCGGGGACATGCGGCACTTGTGGTGCGGCAGGTGGCGGTTGCGGCTAGCAGGCTCACACCCATTTTTTGCGCTATTTTCAAAAGCCCCGGAAAGCCGGGGCTTTTTCATTGGGGCCAGAACAATAAATTTGGAATCCATTTTGGCGATAGCTACAAAGCTCATATGAGGTCCTCGCGTATATGGATTCCCGCTTGCGCGGGAATGACAGATCGCATCCAATATGGCTGACCGCTTTCTGTTAATCGCCCAACCCCATAGCTACCGAATTGCACCGTATATCCACGCCGCGAAACAACTGGGGCTGGAGGCTCTGGTTGCCTCCAAGGGTGAATTCTCTCTTATTACGGAGGTTTACGAAGGACTGCATATTGATCTTGATGACCCTGGCAGTGCATTAGGCCGTATTCTCAAGGAAGCGGCTAAACGACCCTTTGGTGGCGTACTCGGCAGTGATGATAGTACGGTCGAACTCGCAGCCCGAGTCGCGCAACAACTGAAACTGCCACATAATCCGCCTGAGGCAGCCCGCGTCTCCCGCCGTAAGGATCTGGCGAGGGCGCGTTTGTTACTAGCCGGTTGCCCGGTACCCCAATATGTCCTGCTGGACCTGGGCCGGCCACTGAAAAAACAAATGCCTGGGCTGCCCTTCCCCTGGGTGTTAAAACCACTGGATTTATCCGCTAGCCGCGGCGTCATTCGCGTTAACAATGAACAAGAATTTCTCGTCGCCTGTGAGCGTATACGCCCCATTATTGCCGAAGCCGGTGCGCATGAGTTCGAACAAACCAATTTACTCATCGAAAATTATATCGACGGCATCGAAGTGGCCTATGAGGGGTTTTTGCAGCAGGGCAAGCTCACGAGTCTCGCCTTGTACGACAAACCCGATCCACTGATTGGCCCTTATTTTGAGGAAACGATTTACGTGACTCCCTCACGGTTGGATTCGACGCAGCAGGAAATTATAAAGGTGCGCACACAACAGGCCTGTGATGCCTATGGCCTGATGACCGGGCCAGTACATGCCGAGCTAAGAATCAATGAACAGGATACCTGGATACTCGAAGTCGCCAGCCGTACCATCGGTGGCGATTGTGGCCGTACCCTGGATACCGGTAGCGGTTTAAATCTGGAGGCGTTAACCATCGCATTGGCTATGGGACGAACCGTTACTCCCGAACCACTATCAGGCGCAAGAGCTGTGATGATGATCCCCATCCCCGGTGCTGGGTTACTCAAACGTGTTGAGGGTCTCGCCTCAGCGCGCCAGGTAAAACACATTAAAAAAGTAGAGATGGTAATACCCGATGGACATGAACTCGTCCCTTTGCCTGAAGGCAATCAATATCCAGGCTACATTTTCGCCAAGGCAGATGATTCGCTAACCGTCATTCAGGCACTCC
>JAAEPA010000940.1 GCA_024222475.1 Gammaproteobacteria bacterium
ATTGCCATAATTCGCCTTTTTGTGGCATTTTGTCTGCTTCTTCACTCATTTTAATCGCTCTCTTTCTTCTCTGTAAGCCTTGTTGTACGCCTCGCGCATTTTCAGCCCCATCGGGGTGTCGTGGCATTGGCCCCAACACCGAAAGCCTAAAACACGCGCATCGTGTTTGCCTTGCTTGGTAGCGAAATTTATTGATTCATGCTCGGTCATGGTTCTTCATCCAAGTATCTAACGCTGCGATAAGGGAGGGGCGAAACGCATCATCCTTGTTATTCATCACCACGCGGTGAGCATGAGCGTAACACAAGCCGTCTGTCGCGTTTGGCGCAGTGTCGGGCGCTTCAATCCAGATTATTAAGTCGAACAACTCCCGGCACGCCTCGTACTCCTCAATCGTCCTTACCCCCTCAACGATAGGGCCGCGCTCTAAACATGCCTTAGCGAGTGCCGCAGGGTCGTTCTCGCGGAGTCTATTGCCTACATCGCGGAGGAATATACGGAACAGGTCGCCGAACTGCTTATGAAACTTTAGGCGGGTAAGGTCGTTAAGCTGCTGCTGGTAC
>JAAEPA010000941.1 GCA_024222475.1 Gammaproteobacteria bacterium
CGTCAATCCCTGCTGCCCGAAGATATGGGATCCGGATTGGCATGGGGCGACTATGATGGTGATGGTGATCCGGATTTATTTTTTGTTAATTTTCAGGGTGCAATTAAAGCACCTCTGGGCAATAACGCGATGACAGTGGGGCGTTCGGCTCTCTATAGAAACGAGGGGGCAGGTCATTTTATTGATATCACTGAAATCGCGGGGCTTGCCCAGCCCAGCTTTGGCCTCGGGGCCGCTTGGGGTGATTACGATAATGACGGTGATTTGGATCTCTACATTACTAATTACGGGCCGAATACACTCTACCGGAACAATGGTGACGGTACGTTCACGGATGTGGCCGAGGCGGCTGGAGTGGGAGACGATCGTTTTAGTGCCGGTTGTGTATGGGGCGACTATGACAATGACGGCCATATCGATTTGTATGTCACCAACTACGTTCAATTCGCTACAGAAAATAATAATACAAGGGCTACAGTCCGTCAATCCGGTACTGAAATACCCTACACTATCAACCCCTCGTCCTATCCGCCGGAGAGCAACCGCCTTTATCACAATAATGGCGACGGCAGCTTTTCCGATGTCGCCGAGCAGGCGGGTGTCGCCAATCCGGAGGGTCGTTCTTTGAGCGCTGCCTGGTTCGACTTTGACAATGATGGGCAGAATGATCTCTATGTCGCCAATGATGTATCTGCCAATGGTGTATTTCGTAATCTGGGTAATGGGCGGTTTGCTGATATCGGTGCTGAGTCGCTAGCCGCGGACTATCGTGGTGCA
>JAAEPA010000942.1 GCA_024222475.1 Gammaproteobacteria bacterium
CTCGAGAGCTTCCCGCGCCAGATCTTGACGGTGTCCTTTACGGTCGCCATTTCGGGTGATGTGAGGGATTCTCCGCTCCTATGGCGTTGGATCAGCAGCGGGCCTTTAAACAAGGCGCACCATCGCTCTATAATCTGATCATCCTCCATATCATCCAGTTGATTGGGACAGAGCTTGAGCACCAAGTGATAGTGATTGCTCATGACCGCATAGGCGCAGACGTCGATGGCAAACAGGGACGAGAGCAGGCGAATGCGGTCGACGACCCATTGTCGGCGGTGTTCGTAGTTACGGTCGGAATAATGGTCTACCCCACAAAGATAAGCACGGCGAACACAGCGTGAGGTGATGTGGTAGTAGGGGGTATCGGCGAGCGAGATCAACGTCTTCCTGGGTCGGGTCATCAGTCAATTCCTTTTGTCTGAGAATATGGAAATCCTACATCTTAGGATCGATCGATGTCAATGATAGAGTGTGTGTCCCTTTGTTCGCCCTTTGTTCGCCCTTTGTTCGCGCGTTTGTTCGTGCTTTGTTCTTGCGGGTTATATCGTGGGCTAGCCCTTGTGCCGAATTTATTTTTGTGCCCTGAAATTACAGTGTAACA
>JAAEPA010000943.1 GCA_024222475.1 Gammaproteobacteria bacterium
ATGCCTGCGGCGAGCTGTCCTACCGCCTCCAGCTTCTGTGCCAATCGCAGCTCTATTTCCATGCGTTCGCCCTCTGCCATCTGCTTCTTCAGTGTTGCGTGTGCATCGGACAGGGCATGCGTGCGTTGCTCAACCAGGAAATCCAGATTCCTCAGCTTTTCCGTTACCTCACGGTGAAGATCCCACTTTCGGGTCAGAGCGTGGACGGTCTGTAGCAGCTCTATGTTGTCGAAAGGCTTTTTCAAAATCAGCAACTGGTCTCTGGCCTGAAGCCGCCCGACGATCTCGGCCCACGAGTGATCTGAGTAGGCACTACAGATCACGACCTGTAGCTCCGGGTCCACCTGCCATAGATGCTCGATGGTCTCGATGCCGTCCCAGCCCGGGGGCATCCGCATGTCGACCACCGCTACGGCATAAGGTTTACGTACGCCGACTGCGTCCCGCACCAGGTCGCGACCTTCCTGACCCTGAAACGCCGAGTCGATCTCGAACACCGCGTGATCAGTGGGGGGTTCGCTCGACGTGCTGGTCCCAAATAGTTCTTCCTCCATTTGGTCGATAGCCGACACGCCTGTTTCAACGCAAAGCACCTTGCGGATGTCTTCGTGGATAGCTCGGTTATCGTCCACCACCAGCACGCGGTAATGATCATTCATAACGGTATCGCTCACGCCACTAGTACAGCAAATGCTAAATGACTAACAATAGTTCTTGACAAAACCCTCAGTGTTTGCGACCCTAATTTCGGGTAATAGCAGACAGATTAGGAGGGTAACCGTGGGTGTAGCAAAGTATATAATCAAATTAACAGAAGAGGAACGAGCGGAACTGGAACGTATAATAAGGAAACATACTACGAGCCAAAGCGAAGCTCGGCGCACAAAGATTATTCTGATGGCCGACGAAGGAACCAAGCGTATGGCGATTGCCCGAGAATTGGGGATTGCGCAGGAGAATGTTGTCACGACCTGGATCAAGCGTTGGCTGGAAATGTCGGACCGGGTGGTAGCTGAAAGATTGCAAGACTTGCCACGATCAGGTGCGCCTGACACGTTCACGCCGGAGCAGCTGTGCCAAATTGTTGCGCTGGCGTGCGAGAAACCCGAGAACTACGATCGACCAATCACCCATTGGACCAACAGAGAATTAGCCGAAGAGGCGATCAAACAGGGGATCGTAGAAAGTATTTCAGCCAGTTACGTGGGGCAGCTTTTAAAAAAAAACGACTTACAACCGCACCGTACCCGATATTGGTTAAACAGCAAGGCCGACGAGCGCAAAGAAGAAAGAATAGTGGATATATGTGAAGCTTATCGTAAGGCGCTGGAAACGGAGCAAGAAGTCGTGTTTAGCGTCGATGAGATGACGGGCGTCCAAGCACTGGAGAGAATCGCAGCAGATTTGCCCATGTCGCCGGGCAAACCGCTGGCGAGGGAATTTGAATACAAGCGTCATGGCACACAAACACTTATCGCGGCGATCAATGTGGCAACGGGTACTGTGCAAGGGGTATGCGGTGATACACGTACAGAAGCAGATTTTGCCAAGTTCATCGAGCACATGATTGAAAGCAATCCTGGATACAGGACATATCATTTCGTGGCCGATCAGCTCAATACGCACAAATCCGAGACTCTGGTGCGATTGGTTGCAGACTATTGTGGGATCGACAAGGACCTGGGAATTAAGGGAAAACAAGGTATCTTGAAATCCATGGAAACGCGCGAGCATTTCTTAGCCGATACTGAGAAAAGCGTCATTTTTCACTATACCCCAAAACATGCTTCGTGGATGAATCAGATCGAAATCTGGTTTGGTATGCTGGTGAAAAAAGTGATCAAGCGTGGAGATTTCCTCTCAAAGGATGCGTTGAAGAACAAGATTCTCGCGTTTATCGACTATTTTAACAAAACGATGGCCAAGCCTTTTAAATGGACCTATCAGGGCAAGGTATTGACCGCTTAGTCTCTGATCGTAGGGATTTAGCATTTGCTGTACTAGCTGCCACGTCAGAACGCGGAAAAGAGCGCTTTTTAGCGCGACTGCAAGGAGAGATCGCGCATATCAAAGCGGACTTTCCTAATGCTTATTACGTCGGTTTGGCGGATGGGGCCAAGTGTAACTGGACGATTCTGGAACAACATACCGACACGCAAGTGATTGATTTTTTGGCATGCAACGGAATATTTGGCAAAGGCAGCTGGCATCATGTTCCGGGGGGAAAAGCAGATGCAAGCAAAGGCTAACTGGCTCGATCAAGCATGTCACAAATTGAAGCATACTGTTGGTGGCGCTACCCGGCTGTGGAATGAGATGAAAACATTTGATGAGCAGAACGAACTGCCACAACCAGAAAAAGAGAAACTTGAATCGGCCATCACCTATTTTGGCAATAACAAAAGCAAGATGCCCTATGTAAAAAACATAAAACGGAATCTACCAATTGGTTCTGGTGTGACAGAGGCCGCTTGCAAGGTCATCGTCAAGCAACGCATGTGCGGCTCAGCTATGAAATGGAAGGATAAAGGAGCGGCATCGGTATTACGGTTACGCTGCCTCAATTACAGTAGTGGCCGTTGGGATCAATTTTGGGATAAGGTCAACCAAGTATGGGCTGCCCATGGCAGCATAATAATAACATCATATAGAGGACATACTAAAATTGAAAGCCGTCACCGCCTTCATGCGCTGTCGCACCGCAGCCATGGATGGCCACCTGCAGTGCTGCACCAACGGGCATATCGAAAAGGCCCATTACAACTCCTGTAAACACCGCAACTGCCCCCTGTGCAATGCGCTGCCCAGCGCACGCTGGCTAGAGAAGCAGCAGGCTATGCTACTTGACTGTGACCACTATCACGCCATCTTCACCCTGCCTCACTATCTGCTTGCGCTATGGCAGCACAACACCAGGCTGATAACCGATCTGCTGTTTCGCTGTGCCATCGAAACCTTAAGAAAGCTGCTCGATGACCCCAGA
>JAAEPA010000944.1 GCA_024222475.1 Gammaproteobacteria bacterium
ATTTAGATAGGTGCGGGCTTGATCGAAAAGGTCTGCGGTATGTCGTCGCAATGGGAGCCCCAGCTGTCGATTGAGGGAACGAAGAAATCCGACAGGAGTGAGGGGCGCTTGAGCGAATCGTACAATATGAAAGCGAGTATTTTCTAAGCTGTTGGCAAATCGGCGTAAAGTGATCGATTTGCCTACGCCTGGTGGCCCAGTAACCAAAGCCATGCCACCGATCTCCAACCATAGATGAAGCGCTTGACCTAATTCACGCTGGGAGGTGGAATCGAACATTTGAGCGGCTTTTAGGCCCTTTCGGAATGGAAGCCCCGTGAATCCGAAGTGCGATTGCAGACGACGCTTGTGAACCAGGGGTACGGTAGCACTCATTACGACACCTCCCGGAGCTGCTCTAGGTAGTAACGAACATGCAAATCATTTGGGTGGCGCTCCAACAACGCTGTGAGTTCAGCTTCAAAGCATGAAGGGTCAAGAGGCCCATATCGGGCTAACCAATTGCGTACTATTGAAATATCCACCACGCCATCATGGAGATTGTCTTGCATAATGGTGATGATGGCATTGGTATTATTGTTGCGCTGCGCCTGCTGTTGCTGAGCCCAATGCTGCCTTTGCGGCGATGATTCGGGGTTGCCTTGTTGGTATTTGGCCACCAGGTGTGCCAGGTAATCCACCTTTGGCGTTGGGCATTGCACAGGCGCATTGGGCGGGGCTTTTGGTCGACGCCACGCAGCAACCTCAAAAGGCATAAGGCGTTGCATGCCCGCATTGGGGTGATGAACCTCCACCTCATGCAAGCATTCGGGGTCGTAGTGAACTGTGACCGTTGAACCAGCCAAAGTGGCGTCTACCTGGAATTTCACTCCATGTAGGGAGAACACTCCGGCTTTGTCAGCCTTGCGATTGGCCTTCCAGGTGAACGCCCGATGGATCACCG
>JAAEPA010000945.1 GCA_024222475.1 Gammaproteobacteria bacterium
ACCCACCGGAAATCGTCAAGCCTGGCTTATTACCCGTTCTACGAAGAACAAATGAATTTGTACTGTGGAACTGGTCACCCGCTGTTCGGCCGGAGTGATGCCGATATATCATCGCGTGAAGTAAGAAAGCACAAATATGCCGGTTTGGGATTCCACTCTCCGAACATGATCGTCAGTAAGCAGCGGAAGCTGTTGCGCAGCGCGGATGTGTACGATCAGGAAGCCTTGGCCACACTCGTTCTCTCCGGGTGCTACATCGGTTTTTTGCCGGATCACTATGTCGAACCATTCGTTCGCAAGGGTCTCATGCGCGCATTGCTCCCTGAAATTTACCACTATCAAAGCCTGTTCGCGGCGATCGTACGACAAACTCCCAAACCCAACAGACTGCAAGAATTGTTTCTCGACTGCGCACGACGTGCCCATGGCGATCAAGTTCGAGTGCCAAGGTAGCAGTCAGTAATGGTTTGGGACGGCTTTTAGCGCGGCTTACACTCTAAATTCATTTTAACTAGTGTCCGTTCCTGGCCGTAGTACGACCCACAAGAATCACTTTTCAGTGTCTCCTTTGGAGAAAGCAGACTCTCGCTAGGGGAAACAAGCTTCCGAGAACAATCCATTGATTCGACTACTGTATTTCGAACTAGTTGATTGAGCTTTCATTACGTGACTTTCGAACTCTAGTTGACGGATATGTGCGTTTCGATCAGAAGACATGTGGTCTAATATACCTTTACAATAAATTTCTCGGAGCATCTTCTGTGACTCCAGGCAAAACTCAATACGCGCGCAGCGGCAACGTTCATATTGCCTACCAGGTACTCGGTCAGGGGCCACTCGATATCGTCTACGTTCCAGGATGGGTCTCGCACGTAGAGCTCGCCTGGGAAGAGCCGGCGTTAGCGAGATACCTGACTCGGCTCGCGTCGTTCGCGCGTTTGATAACATTCGACAAGCGGGGCACTGGCCTTTCTGACAGGGTACCGGATGATCGACTGCCAACGCATGAAGAACGCATGGACGACATCTGTGTCGTAATGGATGCAGTTGGCTCGAAGCGAGCTGCTTTCGTTGGTTTCTCCGAGGGAGGCGGTATCTGTGCCCTTTTCGCAGCGACCTACCCAGAGCGTACGATCGCACTTGCATTGTTCGGTACCTTCGCTAAGAGAATCTGGAGTCCAGATTATCCCTGGGCACCGACACCCGAGGAGCGACAGAAAGAATACGAACATATCGAACGCGAGTGGGGGGATATGATGGATCTGTCCCATTACATACCAAGCATGATGAATGATGAGATCTTCGCTCAGCGGCTCGCCACCTACTTTCGTCGGTCCGCAAGTCCAGGTGCAGCCGTTGCACTTTTGAAAATGAACACGGAGCTCGACATTACCCGCATACTTCCAACAATTCACGTCCCAACGTTGGTGATGCATCGCACCGATGATCTCGACGTCAATGTCGAAGAGGGGCGCTGGATGGCGGAACGCATACCGGGCGCAAAATTTGTTGAATTTCCAGGTGCAGATCATTTGCCATGGGTCGGAGACCAGGATGGCATACTCGGCGAAACACAGGAGTTCCTGACAGGATCGCGACCAGAACCAGATACTACTCGCGTGCTGGCCACAATCCTGTTTACTGACATCGTTGAATCTACTCGCCACGCTCACGAGCTTGGAGATAGTGTCTGGAAAACCCTGCTTGAAAAGCATGACGAGCTTTGCGAATCTTGTGTAGACCGTTTCCGTGGGCGGCTGATTAAACGAACAGGGGACGGCATACACGCAACGTTTGATGGTCCGGGACGCGCAATTTCCTGTGCCAGGAGTATCCTCGATAGTGCCCCGAGTCTAGGCGTCGGTATTCGGGCTGGACTGCATACTGGTGAGTGTGAAATTCGCGGTGAGGAGACGGAGGGCGTAGCCGTACATCTTGCCGCGAGAGTTGCCGCATTGGCCGATTCTGGTGAAGTATTGGTTTCGCGTACGGTTCGTGATCTCGTTGCTGGTTCACGTTTCGAGTTCACCGACCGTGGAACGCATAAAATGCGGGGATTCCCTGAAGAGTGGCAGGTATTTTCGGTGTTTTGACCTTGCACCACATTACGGCTGACGGGACGAACGTATTTAGTAGATTTCAACGCCCGCCCATTGCCAAAAGTAGAAGTGAAGGGATAAATCATGAGGGTCCGCTGTTGGTCGAAGATTGCCGCTTAACCTAGCTAATTGAGTGTCTCCTTTGGAGAAAACAGACGCTCAAAATCAAAAAGCCAGCGACAAATATACGATCTATTTCTGACGCTTAACCAAACCTTCGATGCTTCCTCAGGTCTCTAGATCAAATCCCCCTATAGCAATA
>JAAEPA010000946.1 GCA_024222475.1 Gammaproteobacteria bacterium
CCTCACCCCAACCTGCTCCCCTCAAAGGGAAAAGGGTTATATGGCATACAGCATTTCCCTGTCAATCCAAAGTGGCTAGTATTATATTATCTCCAAATAAGGAGTAAGGAATCGCATGGAGAAAGAGGCATTGAAGTCGCTGTTAATCATCGAAGACGACCCAGGATTGCAAAGCCAGTTGCGCTGGTGTTTTGAGGATTGTGAAGTCATCATCGCTGGAGACCGTGCATCGGCCATCACCTTGCTGCAACGGCACAAACCCCCGGTCGTTACGCTTGATCTTGGTCTCCCTCCCGACCCCACCAATGCCTCGGTAGGCCTCGCCACCCTGGAAGAGATCCTTAGACTGGCCCCGCACACCAAAGTCATAGTCGTCACCGGCAACGATGATCGAGAAAACGCAGTACGCTCCATTGCCTCAGGGGCCTATGATTTCTATCAAAAACCCGTTGACCCGGAGATCCTACAACTGATTGTTGACCGGGCCTATAAGGTCTTCGAGCTCGAACAAGAAAACCGCAGGCTGACTGAACAACATGCGAACTCTCCTTTAGAAGGCATCATCACCGCCAGCCCGAAGATGCTCGAGGTTTGCCGCACGGTGGAAAAACTCGCCCCCACCGATGCCACCACTTTGCTGCTTGGAGAAAGCGGCACCGGCAAAGAGCTTCTTGCTCGGGCATTACATGGGCTCAGCCCCCGTCGAGAGCAACCGTTTATTGCAATCAACTGTGCGGCGATCCCGGAAAATCTGCTAGAGAGCGAACTCTTTGGCTATGAAAAAGGGGCCTTCACCGGTGCAGTAAAACAAACCCCCGGGAAGATCGAGACCGCCCATAAAGGCACCTTGATGCTCGATGAGATCGGAGACCTCCCTATCTCCCTGCAAGCCAAGTTACTCCGTTTCCTTCAGGAGAGGGTAGTAGAACACCTTGGAGGAAGAAAAGAGATACCGGTAGACGTGCGGATTCTCTGCGCGACACATCAGGATCTCCCTAAGCTTATCGATACCGGAAAATTTCGTGAAGACCTGTACTACCGGATCAGCGAAGTAGTCATCGACATCCCTCCCCTGCGCCAACGAAAGGGGGACAAGAGCTTGCTCGCTCGACACTTCCTCCACCACCACAAACAACAGCACAATAGCTCGATAATCTCATATCAAGCAGACGCCTTGACCTGCATCGAGGCCTACCCCTGGCCGGGGAATGTACGTGAACTGGAAAACAGGATAAAGCGGGCCGTTATCATGGCCGAGGGAAAACAGATCGGCTGTGACGACCTACAACTGGATCAAATACCCCAGGAGATTGCTAAAGCCGAACAACTCGACCTTCGACTCGTTCGCGAAAGGGCGGAATTAGAAACCCTGAAAAAAGCCTTGGCAATGTGCTCCAAGAATATTTCCCAGGCCGCAGGGCTGCTAGGTATCAGCAGACCGACGCTCTATGATTTGATAAGAAAGTATAAGTTGAATTGATTCAAATTTAAGTAAACCACCGCCTCTGCTAAAACAACAAGGGTTGGTGAACGTGGACGAAGGGAATAGCATGCTGGACCATGAAAGATTGGAAGAGACGCTACCTTGTAAGATCAGGAGGTTACCTCTATAAATGAGTAACTTTAAATGGATAACTTCACAAACAACCAAGGGCACATTTCGACCTGCCCCTTTAAGAAAGGGGGACTGAGGGGAATTTCCAAAGAACCGCCCATATTATTGAGAAAGTACATGGTCCATTTCTCTAAATTGGGGACAACAAACCCCAAACTCTTGAAAAAAGGGAAAGCTCTATTAACGCGGGTGGTTTCCATGCTAACGAAGATGTGCTTACCGGCCGAGCAATATCGAGCACGTACACGAGCACGTATACGATCACCAACGCGAACACATGATCAATAGCCCCCCGAGGTTTTCTTCAAGCCACCCGCAATGCACGGATCTGTAGCTTTTGGCACACACGAGCACTGCAAACTACTCAGAATCAACCGCAACACAAGCAAATCGCTATAATGAACTTAGAAGCTGACACCTCCCAGATCAACAGCAAATTATTTCCCACTAATCACCCGAGAGATTAAGGAATGACTCTAAATCAATTCAATATGGCAACCCTCTACAAACTCCTCATTTCTATATTTTTGTTCATCGGCTTGAGCGCCTGCGCAGACAAAAGCGATGTGGAATATCTCCAGCTTGGCCAACAGTACAACAAGTCAGGCGAGCTGCGCAGCGCTATTATCGAGTTAAAGAATGCATTGCAACAAAACCCCAAGAACAGCGACGCACGACAGCTGCTCGGGGAAATCTATGTTGAATTTCGCGAGGGCGCCGCGGCCGAGAAGGAATTGCGGCGGGCCGCCGAATTGGGCGTCAAACCCGAGCTCATCGCCATCCCCCTTGCCAAGGCCCTGCTATACCAGCAAAAACACCAACCGATCATCGACGAGTTGGGTCAAGCCACCGACATGGGCAAGGCTAACGAGACTTGGCGAGCCACGCTGCTGGGCGAGGCCTATCTGGGATTGCAAAACCTGGAGCAAGCGCAGCAGCACTTTAGCAGCGCCCTGCAAAACGAAGCCGATTTCGTCCCTGCCCTGCTCGGCCAGGCCAAGATGCATTTAACGCAAAACGATCACCCCGGGGCGCAAGGGGATATTGAAAAGGCACTGAGCCTCGATCCCGAGAACCTCGACGCCTGGACGTTGAAAGGCGAGCTGGAGTTCTTAGGAAAACACTATGCAGAAGCCCAAAAGGCCTTTGAAAAGGCGCTGAAACTCAATGAAGAATCGCCCATTGTCACCCTGGAGTTCACCCTCAGGAGCAAATTGGCGCATACGCTGTTGGCCGAGAACAATACTAAAGACGCCATCCAGCACATCGATAGGCTACTTAAAATCTCCCCCGAACATCCCCTACCGCAATATCTGCGCGGCCTGGCGGCCTACCTGGATCGCAATCGCGACCTGGCGGCGAAACATTTCCAGAACGTTCTGAAATCCGCGCCACGGCACCAGCCCAGTATCTTTCTGATGGGCGCCATCAACTATGACGAGGACAATCTCGAACAGGCGGAGATGTATCTCAGCAGTTTTGTCGCGGCAGTACCCTCCCACCCCCCGGCACGCAAGCTGCTTGCCGCGACCAGACTGAAACTCGAGCGACCCGAGCAGGCGATGGAGGCAGTGAACCCCCTTCTTGCTGAAAACCCGAGCGATCCACAACTGCTCAGCTTTATGAGCCGAGCAGCCCTAAGCAGCGGCGATCCGAAGCGCAGCGCAGGGTATCTGCAAAAGGCGGTCGCGGCCCAGCCCGACGATGCATCACTCAAGACTAGCCTCGCCAAGGTCTATCTCTCCACGGGTGACGCGGACAAGG
>JAAEPA010000947.1 GCA_024222475.1 Gammaproteobacteria bacterium
TAGACGACAAAGGACAGATTCATTACACCGAGGTACCCCCCACTAAAGGCAAGTCAGAGATTCTTATTCCTACACGCTCACCCGATCTTACCAACCCACCGAATAACGATTCCCCTCAACGCCAGAAAGATCTGGATTTAAAGAGTCAAGGCCTGGAAACCCCCAAGGTTCAACAACGAACCACCAAGGAAATCGAACGCGAAAGGAAGGAAAACTGCACTGCCGCCACTCAAAATATGAATAAATTGCAAAGCCACGGTAGAATCAAAATACTCGATGCAGGAAGCTACCGTGTTCTGAGCACCGAAGAGCGCGAGGCAAAGATCAATGAGGCAAGGAAACTGATCGAGCAAAATTGTGATTAGCGCAATCCCGGTCTTGGGATGGCGCGACACCGATAGCTATTATTCGAGTATAATATGCCCATCTAAAAGCCATCGATAATATAAACTTCTCGCCATGCCGCTACTGAGTATTGAAACCAATCAAAGCCTGTCGGGCGACGCCCTGAAAGGCGTGATCGAATCTGCATCAGCTTTAGTCGCGAACGCGCTGGGGAAGTCGGAAAAATACGTGATGGTAAGGTTTTCACACAATGACGATATGTGCTTCTCCGGAAGCCATCGAGCACTGGCCTATCTGCAACTCAAAAGTATTGGCCTTGCGAAAGAGACCACGGCTGAATTATCTAGCGTTTTATGCGAATTTGTGGAATCGCGGCTGGAAGTGCCAAAAAATCGTATCTATATTGAGTTTGTCGATGCCCCGCGCAAGATGTGGGGTTTTGATGGACGTACCTTTTAAGAGCAAAATCTTGGTAAAGCATCTTCATGATAGCTTTACCTATCCTCTCCTATAACAATAAACTCTCTAAATTCTCATCGCCATGCGCGTCACCAAATTTCCGCTGTCTACTCTTAAAGAAACCCCTGCCGATGCAGAAATCATCAGCCACCAGCTGATGCTGCGTGCCGGGCTAATCCGCAGGCTGGCCGCCGGCGTCTATACCTGGCTGCCCATTGGGTTGCGGGTATTGAACAAGGTCGAACAGATCATTCGCGAGGAAATGGATCACGCCGGAGCGTTAGAAGTCTTGATGCCGTCGGTGCAACCAGCCGAGCTTTGGCAGGAATCGGGGCGTTGGGAACAGTATGGTCCCGAACTGTTACGCCTGCGCGATCGCCATCAGCGTGATTTTTGCTACGGTCCCACCCATGAGGAGGTAATCACGGATCTGGCGCGCCGAGAGCTGCGCAGTTATAGGCAATTGCCGGTCACTTACTACCAAATCCAGACTAAATTTCGTGACGAGATACGTCCGCGTTTTGGAGTGATGCGAGCCCGTGAATTCATCATGAAAGATGCCTATTCTTTTCACCGAGACCCGGACTCCTTGCAGCAGACCTACGAATTAATGTTCCAGACCTATTCGCGGATCTTCGAGCGCCTTGGTCTGGACTTCCGCGCCGTGCTGGCAGACACCGGGGCCATCGGGGGCAATCTGTCCCATGAATTTCATGTGCTTGCGGCCTCGGGCGAGGACGCCATCGCCTTCTCCACCCGCAGCGGCTACGCCGCCAATGTGGAATTTGCCCAAACCCTGCCGCCTGCCGCCCCGCGCTCGACACCTACCCGCGATATGCAGAGTGTCGATACCCCTGGGCAGCATTCTATCGAAGAGGTCAGCCGATTCCTCAATATTGATCCCCATCAGTGTCTCAAGACTCTGATCGTTCACGGTGAACAAAACGATGTCATCGCCCTGGTACTGCGTGGAGATCATGAGTTGAACCCACTCAAGGCGGAAAAGCTTTCCGGGGTGGCCAGCCCGCTCAGCTTTGCCGACGATCAGGAGGTCATGCAGGCAACAGGCAGTGCTCCCGGCTCTATCGGTCCGGTAGGATTGGCGATCACGCATTATGTCGATCATAGCGCCGCCCAATGCGCGGACTTTGTCTGCGGGGCCAATATCGAGGGCAAGCACCTCGTTGATGTCAACTGGGGTCGCGATCTGGAGGAAGTGGACAGCGTGGATATCCGAAATGTCGTGCAGGGTGACCCCAGTCCCGACGGGAAGGGAAGCTTGAACATCGTACGAGGTATCGAGGTCGGTCACATCTTCCAGCTGGGGGACAAATACAGCCGGGCGATGAATGCCACCGTACTCGATGAGGCCGGGCGCGGTGAGCTGATGACCATGGGTTGTTACGGGATCGGGGTCACCCGTATCGTGGCCGCGGCCATCGAGCAGAATCATGATGACCAGGGTATCATCTGGCCAACCCCGATCACCCCCTTCCAGGTCACCCTGGCGCCGATCAATATGCACAAATCGCAACGACTTCGGGAGGCGGCCGACAATCTGTACCGCACTCTCAGCCAGGCCGGCTTCGAGGTTTTGTTCGATGATCGTAAGATCCGCCCCGGAGTGATGTTTGCAGACCAGGAATTGCTCGGTATCCCCCATCGCCTGGTACTGGGTGAACGCGGACTGGATTCGGGTCAGATCGAATACAAAGGGCGTACCGACGACAAACCGCAGGACGTACCGTTGGATGGGCTTATTGGGTTTCTAAAGGCGCGTCTTGATACGCAGTAAGGAATGCAAATTAAATAACTTCCCTAACTGGCGCCGCATGATCGTTCGTATTCAAGGCGCGACAGTCTAGCTATGTAACTGTTGCCGCAACACCGAATATGAGCGATCAGGCAAGTCAGATAGGGAAGTTATTTAGGTAGCATTCCAAATCACTGGGAGGAAAGTTAACCCATCTTTGTCGCTGCCTTAGATTATTCCCTTGTGAAACAATATGTTACATGTATTTTCTTGGTCATTATGTCACTACGGTTTGTGGTTGTCCAATGTAACAAATACCTAAGGTGCTTTTCTCTATAGATATTTCTGCTCCAATGGAGAAACGCTAAATCATGGATACGCCAGTGTCAATTGCATATTCGTCGTTTATGCCACTACAGTTGCTGATTTGACGGCATTATAATTTAAACCTATTGAAATATAAGGAAATTTTATTAAAATTATTCGATGAAATTCTGTAATTTAGGGAAATCATGAGGATTAGCTGACAAAGATGGGTTAAGTGGATCCCGTCATGCTTGAATATAGCCCCCGGGAATGCTTTGTTCTGGTGGGAATCTGCCTCGTCGGTCAGTGCCTTCACGCCACACTGGCAAGCTATGGTGTCGATATCCTGGCACTCCGCTTCGATCTCTCCCTGTTTGTCGTCGGGCAGCGCCGTGAAGGCTGGGAATATGGAGTCTACCTTGGTCTCCTTGAGCTTGCCGAAGTCGATCTTCTGATGGAGGGTACTGTAGAAGAACTGGGTGGGCGAGTATTGTCGGGCTATTCGATCTCTCCAGAGCTGGTTAATTGTCAATCCCAGTGTATCAGAGACTTGGGACTTGGCGGCTTGTCGCCTTTCTTTTGGTTCACACTTGGGTGAGCGGAGAAGAGGTTCCGGGGGTCGTTGCACGGCTAGGCGGGTGTCGTGTTTCGGGTCAAGCCAACGAAGGAGATTGGGGTGTTCGTCGTGAGTACGCCGGGCGATGCCCTCGTAGCTCTGCATCAATACTGTCGGCTAGTTGAAAAGAGCCGGTTCGATTTACACAGAATAGCAGCTCGTTGATCAGGGCAGACGGAATACATCTTTTTTGTCATTCATATTCAAAAACTCCATTGTGTTATCTAAAAGAGTCGATATTGATTCATTCAGTAGCTTGTGTGAGAATTTAGATTCGGCAGATAGAGGCTGGAGGAATGCTAGAGTGATTAGATATCGGCTCAAAGAACGGATCGCGGACTTGGGATTCCAAGAAAATCGGCGGGTCACATTAGATGAGATCGCGGAAAGGACGGGCGTGAGCAGGCCAACGCTTAGCCGAATCGCGAATGTCCGAGGATACTCGACAACCACCGACATTCTGGATCGGCTCTGTACCTATTTTAAATGCGGACT
The DNA here is from genome assembly GCA_024222475.1 of Gammaproteobacteria bacterium. GTDB lineage: Bacteria > Pseudomonadota > Gammaproteobacteria > JAAEPA01 > JAAEPA01 > JAAEPA01. Next base: position 3,975 of record JAAEPA010000947.1, read on the forward strand.
GGACCAGCTCGCGGAATATCTACCGCCCGAGAATCAGGAGAAGAGCTGAGGTATGCTGATTCGGTGAATCGGGACGTGCTTGAATATTTTGGTTTCAAGTTCGGCGTGAGTGGCGGACACTCAAGTCGGACGATGATGTTTGCTGAGTTAGAAACACTCCTGGCGGCGGTTCCGTATGAGTCAACGCTAGCCAATTATACCGAGCAAATTGTCGAACTGAACCTTCTCTCCAAGCCAACGGTAAAGGCTCGCCAGCTCACGCTACGTCATCTCACCGATCTCTATTCCTTGGATCCTGAGGTGCCCCTATTCAGAATATTTCGGAAGTTATGGGGTGCCGATGTCGATGCACATCCCGTACTGGCCCTGACACTTTCCCTCGCGCGAGATCCGATCTTGCGTTTAAGCCGGGACTTTATTCTCGATCTGCCTGCTGGTCAGTCAATAACCCGTGCCGATACTGAGAAACTTCTTCGGCAGCCAACGGGTGACCGCTTTAGCGCGGCATCACTCAAATCCTACGCTCAAAACATTAATGGTTCCTGGACTCAGGCCGGATACCTGGCTGGCAGAGTGAATAAGCAACGCCAGCAACCAATAATCACTCCAGCCAATATTACCTACTCCCTATTCCTCGCCTATCTAGAAGGCGTTACCGGAGAGCGGTTATTTAATAGCGGATGGGTTGGTCTGTTAGGTGAGTCTGAAGACAGGCTCTACGAACTTGCTCAGATTGCCGCGCTACGGGAGCTGTTAGTTTTCCGTAGGGCTGGTGGGGTAACCGAAGTCAGGTTTCCTGACTACCTGACTCAGGATGAGCTGGAGGAATTGGCGCATGAGTAAAGTCTCGGCATTGATCAATACCTACGAAAAACACATTAGTGTGCCCTGGCAACAAAGCCTTGCGGGCAGTCAGCGTGTGCTTTTCGCCGTCTATGATAAAACAGATGAATTCCGCCTCCGTGCTCATGTCACTGAGTTCGAGCTGGCGACACGCGACGCCGGGCATGACTGGCATCTCATTGATCTCACCGATGTCTTTCCCAACTGGATGGTGGGCGTCAAGTACAAAGAGAGCTATTTTGAGAATCCTGATGATCTTGATGGCTATCAGGTCGGTGAGGTTACCGAGTTCACTAGCGACTTGATCAAGAGTATTAAAACAGATCTTGAGAGCAATCAGAATCCCAATCAAGTCACAGCTCTGCTTGGTGTTGGAGCACTATTCGGGTTAAGTCATGTCTCCACCGTGGTCAATGGGATTGCATCATCGATTTCAGGTCGGCTCCTGGTGTTTTTCCCAGGGGAGTACGAAAACAACACCTACCGCTTGCTGGATGCTCGGGATGGCTGGAATTATCTTGCCGTACCGATCCTGGCAGACCACTAAAAAAGGAAGCGATTAGGATGCTTAATCAAGAACTCTATCAAAAAGATCCCACCAGCAATCGGCTGGCTAATAACGGTGTCGCAGAGGTTGCTGAAGATCGCAGTGAGGCAGCTCTGGCAACTTTGCGCTACGAGTTGGAAACCTTTGTCTGTGACGGACAATACGAAAAAGGGCTGGAAAGAATTCTCTGGACTTACCTCGATAACCTCGGTTCGGCCGAACAACCGGGTGTCTGGATTAGTGGATATTTTGGATCGGGTAAATCACACCTTGCAAAGATGCTCAGAGCGCTATGGGTAGATGAGCCATTCGCCGATGGTGCAACAGCTAGAAATTTAGCCCATCTTCCAGACTCGGTTAAGGATCTCCTAAAAGAACTCAGCACGCAGGGGAAACGCCTGGGTGGTCTCCACGCGGCGGCTGGAAAGCTGGGCGCCGGTGCAAACGACAACGTGCGCCTGACATTGTTGGGCATTGTGTTTAAGTCTGCGGACCTACCAGAGCAATATCATCAAGCCGGCTTCGTCATGTGGCTTAAAGACGAAGGCTTCTATGACAAATTGGTTGTGGAGCTGGAAGACGCAGGCGAGACCCTTGCAGGTGAACTGCCACACCTCTACGTCTCTCCGGTGCTGTCCAAGGCGCTACATGCGGTTTACCCGGATCTTGCCTCATCACCGCAAGAGGTCCGCCAACTAATCAGGGCACAGTTCCCGGTAGTGACCGATGTGAGTAACGACGACATGGTCAGAGCGATCAAGGACGCGTTATCGGTTGATGGTAAGTTTCCTCTTACCATGATCGGTCTCGACGAGGTCCAGCAATTCATTAACAGTGACAGCGACAAGGCATACCGTATCCAGGAGCTTACTGAGACATGCTGCAAGCGTTTCGCCGGTCAGTTGCAGTTTGTCGGTACTGGGCAAATGGCACTATCCGGTACCCCGCTACTGCAAAAGCTGATGGGGCGGTTTCCGGTCCCGATTCCCTTGTCAGACGCTGATGTTGAAGGTGTGATCCGCAAAATCATCCTTGCCAAGAAAACCTCCGCTATTCCGGTTCTTCAGGAGACCTTAACCAAAAACCTAGGCGAGATCTCGCGTCATTTGCGCGGCACGAAACTTGACCATCGAACCGGCGATGAGAACGTCATGGTGGCGGACTACCCAATTCTCCCCACGCGACGCCGATTTTGGGAACGCGTGCTTAGGACGGTTGATACCACCGGCACTGTCTCGCAGCTGCGTAATCAGCTTCGCATTGTACATGAAGCGGCTCAAGCAAACGCCAGTGCGCAGGTAGGTGAAGTCGTGGGTGCGGAATTCATCTATGACCAGATCTCATCCAACCTGCTGCAAACAGCGGTCATGTCACGTGAAGTCTATGAACACGTACAGCAACTCTCCATAGGAGATAGCAGCGAGCAGACCAAGTCGAGCCTGCTTAAGCTCATCTTCTTGATTAATAAGCTGCCGACCGATGCAGTAGCCGACACTGGTGTGCGTCCCACGACTGATACCTTGGCTGATCTGCTGGTAACCAATCTTGAAGAGGGGTCTGGGCAGCTTCGTAAGGAAATCCCTAGGTTGTTGGATGAACTCCAGGACAAGGATAGTCTGGTCATGGCGGTCACTACGCCAAGTGGTGTTGAAGACCGACTGCAGACTGCTGAGAGTTCCGCTTGGCATGATGAATATCGTCGCCAGGAAGCAGAGTTAAAAAACAACGTCCAGCGGTTAGAGTACGAGCGACTGGATATGTTCAAAGGCCAGTGCCAGGCTGCATTGCGACAGGTGCGTCTGGCCCAGGGTCAATGCAAAGAGCCACGCAACCTTCATGCGAGCTTTGATGTGGAGTTACCTAAGAATTGCAACTCCCAGCTAACTGTTTGGTTCCAGGATGGCTGGTCCACAAACGAGAAAAACGTGTTGGCGGATGCAAGGAATCAAGGCAATACCGATCCGACGCAATGTGACTGGATCGGCCTTCAGGAGCGGGCGGTCAGCGATGGCGTGGATGGTGCCGAACTTCGCCTCACCGCCGCCCAGGATCTGAAAAAGCGCTTGGAACTGATTTTGGAAGGCGAAGCCCCCTACGATATCTTTGTCCGCTGGAAGCCTCTGGAGCAACAGTCTATCGGTTGGAATCCCGACCTCAACGACGGCGTGCGCCTCAACATCCGTCCTTTTATGACCGCTGAAGTCTTGCGTCACAACAAAAAGCCCAAGCTCAATATTCACTGGAACAAGGATCGTGGCAAAGACGTTGAATCCGCCCCCTGGTGCCGCCTGGGTCTGGAATACGGAGGCAAGGAAGGGGACCGGATTAATGATCATCACCTGAGCCTGGCAGCGAAGCTCAGTGCCGGAATTTCAATGGGAGACCAGGCATGAACGAAGAGCTTTCGGATTACCGCCAACTATCCCGCCTTGTCCTAAAGGGTTACAAGTCGATTGCGGAATGCGAGCTGGAATTGCGGCCGCTAAATGTACTGATCGGGGCCAATGGCGCCGGCAAGTCGAATCTGATCGGTTTCTTCACGCTGATTCAACAACTTGTCGAAGGCAGGCTGCAACTTCATGTCAGCCGCCATGGAGGTCCTGATGCGGTTTTGCACTACGGGAGAAAGAAGACGCCCCAACTGAAGGCAGAGTTGTATTTTGGAAACAATGGCTATCGTATGCGCTTGGAACCCACCGTTGATAACCGAATGGTGTTCGAAGACGAATCATTCTGGTGGAATGTCTCGGGTTGGAGATTCGTCGATCTCGGGCATTTTGAGAGTGCAATCAAGACAGGCACCGGTACCGGAATTGATCAATTCGTTGTGCCATCGATGAACAGCTGGCGTGTTTACCACTTTCACGATACCAGCGATGAGGCCCGGGTCAAGCAGCGCAGTGGTATCGATGACAATGTCTATCTGAGGCAGGACGCCAGCAATTTGGCGGCTTTCCTCTATTTGCTTCAGCGCAAGAACCCGAATACCTTCCGGCAAATCGAACGTACCATCCAACTGGTTGCGCCTTTCTTTGGCGGCTTTCACCTGCGCCCTTCTCCAGATAACCAGGAACAGATCGAGCTGGAATGGACCGAGGCGGGACAAGATATCCCGTTCAAGGCCCATCACTTGTCGGATGGCACCTTGCGCTTCATTTGCCTGACCACGCTGCTGCTCCAGCCCCACGAGATGACTCCATCTACGATTTTGATTGACGAGCCGGAGTTAGGTCTGCATCCCTATGCCATCACGGTTTTGGCGTCACTGCTGAAAAAGGCGTCAAAGACCCACCAAGTCATCGTCTCGACGCAATCCGTGGAATTGATCAATGAGCTGGACCCGGAAGAGATCATTGTGGTGGACAGAAAGGAGGGGCAGTCCATTTTTCATCGCTGCTCTACCGAGACCCTTACCGATTGGCTGGAGGAGTACACGCTGGGCGAGTTGTGGAAAAAGAATCTCCTGGGTGGGAGACCGTCGAAATGACGCGCGTACATCTGATGGTCGAGGGCCAGACAGAGGAGACCTTCGTCCGTGACGTGCTTTATAAACACTTTGCTTTGAATGGGGTCTTTCTTAACCCGTTCCTGTTTTCAACCAGTCCTGGACACAAGGGCGGTGCTACCAGTTACAGAAAAATTCAAAGGCAGGTGAAACGGAAGTGCCGAGAGGATCAGGGTGCCTATGTTACTACGATGATAGACCTCTACGCCCTGCCAAATGACTTCCCGAACTATGCGGAGACCCTTGTGCTCAACCTGGACGATCGAGTGCGGGGCCTTGAACAGGCACTCTCAGACGACATAGGGGAGCCGAATTTCATACCCAATCTGATAGTCCACGAGTTTGAGGGCTTGTTGTTCACCGATGTCAGCACATTCGGAAGCTACTTCGATGACCGGAGAGCGATTGAGAACCTAGGCCTTGACACCGCGGGTTTCACAACGCCCGAACACATTAACGATAATCCACGCACTGCGCCATCAAAGCGAATACTTGCCGTTTTGGATGACTACCAGAAACCGCTGGATGGTCCACGCATTGCGCGGGACATCGGCCTGGATCGTATACGCGACGCCTGCCCGCATTTCAAAGCGTGGTTGGAACGACTGGGCGCCTTGGCCAATCCGGCTGGAGGAAGGGCATGAATAGCAGCAAACTTCTCGAATTGATTATCAACGGCGAGAACTCCGGCATCGAATTCAAGCGCGACGATACCCGCCCCGAGCAGTTGGCCCGGGAGATCGTGGCGCTGGCGAATTTTCGTGGGGGACGGGTGCTGCTTGGCGTGGAATACGATGGGGCGATCAGCGGTATTCAACGCCCGAAGCTCGAAGAGTGGGTCATGGATACGGTCTTCGGCCGGTACATCCACCCGATGATATTGCCCTTCTATGAAGAGATTCTGGTCGAGCCTGGCAAACGCGTCGCCGTTGTTTCGATCACCCAAGGAACGACCAAACCCTATGTCGTGAGGCATCATGGCCGCGAGGAGATCTATGTGCGGGTGGGCAGCACCTCCCGGTTGGCGACACGCGAGCAGCAGGCACGCCTGTTTGCCCTTGGGGGGCTATTGCACACGGAACTGTTTCCGGTTTCGGGCAGTATTCTTGCGGATCTGGACCGCGTCCGTCTGACAGATTATCTCGGCGGACTCGTTGGTGACCAGGAACTGCCTACCGGCGACAGTTCTTGGGCGGCACGGCTCGAAGGGCTTGGTTTCATGATCACGCCCGAGGATGATCAGGCGGTCTGCACGGTGGCCGGGCTGGTGTTGTTTGGCTACCGTCCACGTCGTTTGTTGCGTCAGGCGGGGGTGCGCTGGATGGCGTTTTCCGGTACCGACATGAGCTACGAGGCGTTGGACGACACTGTGCTGGATGGTCCGCTGGTGGGTCTGTGGCAGAGCCACAAAGGAGCAAGAGAGCAGATCCAGCCCGGCTTGTTGGAGAACCTGTTGGAGCGGATGCGGCCCTTCGTCTCCAAGGACGGCGGCCAGGTTATCGACGCATTGCGGCGGGAGCGGATCTGGCATTATCCGCTAGAGGCCCTTCGGGAGGGGCTGCTCAACGCCTTCGCCCATCGGGATTGGACCCGCAATGAGGCGATCGAGGTGGTGAGTTACCAGGACAGGCTGGAAATCAAAAGTCCTGGAGCCATGCAGAACTCGATGACCGTGGAGAAGATGGTCGCCGGGCAGCGTTCACCCAGGAATACCTTGATTGTCGAGGTGCTGCGTGACTACGGCTATGTGGATGCACGCGGAATGGGGGTGAGGACCAAGATCATTCCATTGTTGATGCGTCAGAATGGTGTGCTTCCGGAGTTCGTGGCAACCGAGGATTATTTGGCCGTCAAGATGTATCGAGCACCCAATACTGATGGATGACGCGGTTTTCAGGCACTTACAGGAAAGTATCCAACAAGCTTCCTCTTTCAACAGCGGAGTGCAAGCAGGACCTGCGGTTATACTCTGGCCGGATGCCGATTGCCAATGGGAGTCCGCAGTGCGCCTACTGCGTGGAACCTGGTCTCATCTTTTGATTCTTGGTGATTACGATCCGATCAGGAAGACAGGTCCCGCAATCTGGATCAAGTGCATGATCGCCAGATTACTATCCGAGGTAGACTGGATGGAAGACAAGATACCTATCGTATACTTGCCCGGTGTTTCCCGCCTGGATCTGAGGGCCGTCGAAAGCTGTCCGCGCTACCTGCAACCGTTGGCTGAGCTTCAGTACCGGGGAGTGATCTGGAGCCAGATCAATGGTAGAGACTGGACTGTTAATGCTTTCCTCAGTTCGAAAAAAGGTGGGTTAGCATTAGATGTGGCGCAAGATCGAGCTACACAAGCCGCTCTACTGCGTTCACTTCACCCCTTACTCAACACAAATGTGAGCGATTTTCAGGGACGTAGAGTGGATGCCCTTGATCTCGATGGGTTGCTGTCGCCTGACCCTGTGCGGGATCTTCTTTTGTGGTTAGATCAACCGGAGGAAATGGAGAAAGAGTGGTCCGGGCCTCGCTGGGAGGCGTTTGGTGCCCATACTCGCCAAACATATCAATTTGATCCGGTAACTGACGGTCCTTTGGTGGGTGTAGAAAAACTAGCCGACGCAGAGGGTCCGTGGAGCGCGGTCTGGCAGAGATTCAGCGATTCAGGAGGCGGGTACCCCGGTCTTGTCGATCTTCTATTTTCTGCGCACCCAAAAGATCTATTAGCGGATGACTCTCACTATCCGAAGATCAATAAGGCGCAAGAAGATCAACTGCGCGATGATCTGAAAAACTTTATTGGCCATGGCCAAAAAGAAGCAGTGGATTGTATCGTAGAGTTGGACTCTGCACATGCTCCACGAAGGCGCTGGGTTTGGTTTAACCGTGGTGATGCACCACTGGCTGGTGCCGTTGAACCGCTTTCCCAGCTAGCAAAATTGATTGATTCTAGTCCTAACCCCTCCGATCCAGCGACTTGGGCCAAGGTCTATTCTGAGCAACTTTGGCACATTGACTGGTTTGCTCTCCAAGCACTTTCAGGCGTTAAGACTCAAGCGGATCTAGATGCAGTAGCTGCGCCCTTGAACGCGATCTATGTTCCATGGCTCTCGGACTGTGCCGCCTCATTCCAGAACTCTGTGATGGCAAATGGATACCCTGGATTGAGATTCATGGTGAAAGAAAAGGCTGCTGAATATCAACCCGGTGGGGATTGTGTATTCTTCGTTGACGGACTTCGATTTGATGTCGGCAAGGCCCTGACGTTGAAGCTGGAAGATGCTGGTTTCGCCTGTAATTTCGGTCACACCTGGGCACCCTTTCCCACGGTAACAGCTAGCGGAAAGGCATGGGTATCTCCCATCGCCGATCAAATTACTGGCCGTCCTACAGATAAAGATTTCGAGCCCAGCCTCAAGAACGAGGATAAACCGCTTAGCAGCTACAACTTCAAAAAGCTGCTTAAGGAATCAGGTTGGCAGATCTTGAAGGGCTTTGAAACCGGTGACCCTAGTGGTTCAGCATGGGTTGAGTTTGGTGACCTTGACCACTATGGGCATGAACACGGCGTACGTCTCTCTCACGGGATTGATAGGGCATGTAACGACTTGGTTGAACGCATCACCAATCTTATGCAGTCAGGGTGGAAACAAATCACAATTGTGACCGACCATGGTTGGCTGCTTGTTCCAGGAGGCATGCCTAAAGTTACATTGGACAAGCACCTAACCGATACCCGCTGGGGACGTTGTGCTGTGATGAAACCAGGAGCTCCGGCACCAGGCCCAGTACTCGGTTGGGGGTGGTGTGCTGAAATCGCCATAGCTTCTGCACCTGGGATTTCCTGCTATCGGAACGGATTGGAATATTCGCACGGCGGGCTGAGTCTTCAGGAATGTCTGATACCGGTCATCGATATTCAGGCATCCAATGGTGACGATGCTGCTCAGAATATTGAAATTACCAAGCTGAAGTGGCTCGGTCTCAGATGCAGAATTGAGTGTGAAGGGGCTGATGAAGGCTATCAGACCGATTTGCGATCCAAGGCCAATGATACCTCCACCAGCTTCTGCGGCGGCATGAAGACAATAAAAGATGGAAAGGCCTCGCTAGCAGTGTTGGACGATGAACAAGAAGGAACAGCAGCCATGGTTGTCATTTTAGACGCCCATGGTTCGGTTGTTGCTAAACAAAATACGGTGATTGGAGGCTGATAATAGTGGAACTCGACGCACTGGATAGCAAAGTTGCAGCGCTATTCGAGGGATATATCGTTCGTAAGGATTTGGTCCGCACCTTTAGCCGTCAATTTCCAGTACCGACTTACGTGGTTGAATTTCTCCTTGGCCGATACTGTGCGACGACTGATGAAGAAGAGATCAAGGAAGGCGTTGATATCGTTCAACGACAGCTCTCTTCCCGCACGGTCAAAGCGGGTGAGGAAGAACTCTTTAAGGCAAAAGCCAGGGAGGCGGGTTCAGTCAAGATTATTGACCTGATCACCACTCGATTAGATGCAAAAACTGACTCCTATGTGGCGTCGCTACCCAGCCTTCGCTTGAATGACGTACGAATCTCTTCGGAGCTGGTCAGCGAGCATGATCGTATGCTGACGGGTGGTTTCTACGCCGAGGTTACTCTTTCTTATGACAGTGCCATCGCTCAAGAGAGACATGGACGGCCGTTTGGTGTGGAATCCCTGCGGGCGATCCAGCTTTCGAAGCGAGATGTCTTGGACGAGTTGTCTGAAGGAAGAAAACAGCTCTCAACAGATGAATGGAAGCAGTTGCTTTTACGCAGTATTGGGCTTGAACCTACAGCACTTATGACACGTGAAATAGATGCCGTGTTCCTGAGGATGGTTCCGTTTGTAGAGCGGAATTATAACTTGGTGGAAGTTGGGCCACGCGGCACTGGAAAAAGTCACTTATTCCAACAAGTTTCTCCTTATGCCCACCTCATCAGTGGTGGTAAGGCCACTGTTGCACGTATGTTTGTTAACAACGCTACCGGTCAGCGTGGTCTTGTTTGCCAGTACGACGTGGTCTGCTTTGATGAAGTGTCAGGCGTTAGCTTTGATCAAAAAGATGGCGTCAACATCATGAAAGGCTACATGGAGTCTGGAGAATTTAGTCGAGGAAAAGAGAGTATTCGCGCAGATGGATCAGTTGTGCTTGTGGGCAACTTTAATGTTGACGTGGAACATCAACAACGGATCGGCCACTTGTTTGGACCTCTTCCCCCAGAAATGCGTGATGACACTGCGTTCATGGACAGAATTCATGCATACCTACCAGGATGGGATGTACCCAAGATGCATCTTGAATTGTTCACCAACCATTTTGGCCTCGTGAGTGACTTCCTGTCTGAATGCTTCACCCACTTAAGGCCCCAGAGCCGTGTGTTCGCCATGCAGGGAAGCGTGTTTCTTGGTGGTGCACTGAGTGGGCGAGATACCAATGCGGTCAACAAGACAGTGAGTGGTTTGCTCAAACTCTTGTATCCCGGTATGGACCAAACCATCTCCGAAGAAGACTTGGAATGGGCTGTGCGATTGGCACTGGAAGTTCGCCGCCGAGTTAAGGAGCAACAGAAGCGTATAGGTGCTGCCGAATTCCGTAATACCCACTTCAGTTACACTATGGGGGACGAAGGGGTGGAAAAATTCATTGTCACCCCTGAACTTCAGAGCGAAAAAAGCATCGGGTCAGACCCGTTGGAGCCCGGCCAGATCTGGACGCTGAGTCCCGGTGGCGAGGAAGAGCATCCTGGACTGTTTCGCGTTGAAGTTAGTGAGGGACCAGGGTCCGGGATTCGAATTCTCAATAAGCCTGCACCAGCCGCTTTCCAAGAGTCTCTCAGATATGCCGAACAGAATTTGTACGCACGAGCGACGCAGCTTGTAGGTGACAAAGATCCGCGCTCCCATGAGTTCGCCATCCAGTTGAGAAGCTTTGATGCTGCGAAATTGGGCTCAAAGCTGGGTGTCTCAGCCTTGGTAGCTCTTTGCAGCGCCCTATTGAAGAAGCCAGTCAAAGGCGGCCTGATCGTCGTTGGTGAAATTAATCTTGGTGGATCTATCGAGCCCGTCAATAACGCCGTTACTATGACTGAAATCGGGGTGGAAAAGGGAGCTCAAGCTCTCCTGGTGCCAATTTCGTGTCGCAGGCAGTTATTCGACCTTTCAGACGATATGGCTACGAAAGTCGATATACAGTTCTATGCCGATGCGAGGGAAGCGCTTCTGAAGGCTTTGGTGGAGTAATAGTGATCAGCCAGTCGTCGGTTCTAACCCACGATAATAAAGCCGTCATTTTCAGCGCAAAAGCAGGCGAAATGAAGCCACCACAGTGCTCGATGAGTGCTGAAGAGGAATGATTCGTTAATGTATAAGTTCATCTGCTCTATCTTTTTGTATTTAATAATATCTGTGACTTTGGTGTTCGTGCCCTTGGTCGATGCGAAGGAGGTCGAAAAATCATCTGTTCCAACGACTACGGCCGATGTCACCAGTCCGCTAGAAGTTCTCGAGCTGATGGTCAAGCCCTTGACCGTGGAGGAACTGGGGATCGAGGTGGAGGGTTGGCTGGGGTTGCTCAAGGCCAAGGTCAGGGAGGTCAGTGTTACCGAGATATCCAGTCGGCAGCAAAAGGCAGGGGAGACCGTTGCGCAAAGTGATAGCGCTGGCGAGGTCGCGGAACAAATAGCGGGGCAGCGATCCAGGGCCTTGGAACATCTCAACGAGCTGCATGCCCAGCGTACTGCACTCATAGACCGAGTGAAACTAGTTGTTGCTGAATTTAAAACCAAGGGAGGCGATGAAAAAAAGGTCGAATTGTATAATAAATACACTACCGCCGTATCCGGGAGAAAGGTGGATGTATCCGATGCGCAGGCGGCGTGGGTGACAATTTATGGTTGGTTGACCTCCGAAGAGGGAGGCATCCGATGGATCAAGAATATAAGTATGTTTATTTTTATCGTTATAGCTTTTTTTGTGCTATCGAGATTGTTGTCAAAGGCCCTGTCTAAAGCCTTAGAGGTCAGTGGACGGGTACCGGAACTACTCATGAACTTTCTGGTGAGTGGCATTCGACGGTTAGTTATCATTATCGGTATTATTATCGGACTGGCTGCGCTAGAGGTGAATATAGGTCCGCTGATGGCGGTAATCGGTGCGGCGGGTTTCGTCATCGCTTTTGCTTTGCAGGACTCTCTGAGTAACTTTGCCAGTGGAATACTGATCTTGCTATATCATCCCTTTGATGTTGGAGATGTGGTTGAGGCAGGTGGGGTATCGGGATCGGTGAATTCAATGAACCTGCTGTCTACCCACATCAGGACCTTCGATAATAAATTGATGATCGTCCCTAATAACGATATCTGGGGTGGGGTCATCACCAATGCCACAGGCACGGATAAACGGCGTGTTGACATGGTGTTCGGCATTGGCTACGCCGATGATATCGATAAGGCTCAACATATTCTGGAGGGAATTGTAAGTGCCCACAAGTTGGTGCTGGAAGACCCTCAACCGGTAGTTTGTGTGCACGAGCTTGCTGATTCTTCGGTGAATTTCATCTGCCGACCTTGGGTCCAGACCGAGGATTACTGGACGGTGTATTGGGATGTGACTCGATCCGTCAAGGAAAGGTTCGATGAACAGGGTGTCTCGATTCCGTTCCCCCAACGTGATGTGCATGTATACAACGAGACATCTATGTAGCTAAAGTACTCTCTCGATCTGCCGTTGTTCTGGCATATGAGAATAATTGCGAGATTCCATAACGAGAGACATTTTTTGCGCTTTCTGGTGACGATTGTCGCATTGGTCTGCAATATGTCCGTTTCGGCTGCTCAGGTTTCTGTTCCAGACCTGCGCGTGCTCATCGATGTCTCCGGTAGTATGAAAAAAAATGACCCTAATAATCTGCGGGTTCCTGCCGTTCGTTTATTGGTTGGTCTGTTGCCTGACGATGTGTCTGCAGGGATCTGGACCTTTGGTCAACGGGTCACATCCACCGTGCCGGTAGGTAAGGTCGATAAAGGATGGCGTGAAAAGGCGCGCGGTGCTGCGAAAAAGATTCACTCTAGGGAGATGTTCACCGATATCGAGGAAGCTCTGAAACGGGCGACTAGCGATTGGAGTGCACCCGATCCTCGCTTTCGAAGAAATGTGATTCTACTCACCGACGGACTCGTGGACGTGTCCAAACAGTCTGAAAAAAGCGAGGCCTCAAGACAACGTATTCTCGGACAAGTATTACCGAGTATTTCTCAAGCGGGCGCAAAGATCCATACTATCGCCCTATCTTCGGCCTCTGATCACGAACTCATGGAACAGCTCTCCGCGGCTACCGGCGGATGGTATGAGCAGGTGGATACTGCCGATACCCTGGACCGCGTCTTTCTACGCTTGTTTGAACAGAGCGCACCGGCGGATACCTTACCCTTAAAAAATAATCGATTCACGGTCGATGAGAGTATTACGGATATGACCGTCTTGGTATTTCGCAATGATGAGGAAAGGCCTCTGCATATTATTGAGCCTGGTGGCGAGCATTATTCAGCAGCAGATCATCCGCGAAACATCAAATGGATGCCGGAGACCGGCTATGATCTGGTTACTATCGAACGGCCGTTGCGTGGCGAATGGAGAATCGACGCAGAACAGGATCCGGATAACAGAGTCACGGTAGTGACCAATCTGCGTCTGGAAGTCAACCGGTTTCCAGCTCATGTCCTTGCTACTGAATTTCCTACCGTGCACGCTCAGTTACGGTATGAATCTACCGAGAACGCACGCCCTGATTTCCTGGAGTGGATGGAGTTCAAGATGCATCGCCAGGCCAGAGAGGCTGAGGAGCGTACTACGATTTCGCTGCAGGACGAGGGGGTGCCACCCGATGTCGAGGCAGGTGATGGAATCTACAGCAGTTCGCTGGGTACTCGTCTGATCCCGAGTATTCATGAGCTGTTGATTGTCGCTGATGGAGGTACTTTTTCTCGTGAATATCGCCAATGGGTGAGGGTGCATGAGAATGCCGTCGAGGTTAATGTCGATGTTATAGAAGATGCATCGGAGCCTGTAGCTTATAAACTCAATGTCCACGCCGAAGCGGCGTTGCTGAATACTGGGAGTTTGCGGGTTCGGATGTTTAAGCTGGGCGAAGACGGTGACGGGACGATGATCCCAAAGGTTGATCATGATGACTGGCGCATAGAACTGCCGGCATCTTATGAAGGGGACGCCATAGAGGTCTCGATAGAAGGCGAGCGTCGGGATGGGAATCCTTATATGCTCGCTCGTACTTTGCATATTGGGGTAGAAAGCGAGCCTCAGCGCTCAGATACAACAGCTATCGAGCCGAGCGAGATCGCTGTTAAGGAGGTACGGGATAGGCCAGTCAAGACCGAGACCGGTGTTGATTGGGGTGTAATCGGTGTATTCGCCCTAGTGGAAAATCTTGTCCTCGGCCTGATTGGTTGGGCTGCTTATATGTTCTGGAAAAAACGTCGTTCCGGGAAACAAAGTAAAGCCGTTGAAAAGCGGGCATCAAGAGGGTCCAAGGTCGACGGTTCGACTGCGAACCTGGAGGCCGAACAAACGCTTGTCTCTGAATCTGACCCGGAGGATGAGTCAGTTAAATTCGAGGCTGGAGCCATTGAAAATCATGGCGATGAGGTGCTGTTATCGGATGATACCGAACAGCTCCAGTCTGAGATCGTAATCGAGGATACGGGGCTGTCAGACCTAGATGAAGCCCCGGATACTGCTGGCAAGGGTGTTGTCGAGGAGGCGCTGGATATTAATTCTGATGAACTTATAGCGGATTTCGATATGGGTGCTGAGGAAAATGAACCGGTTTCATCTCCTGCCGAAGCATCGGCAATGGATTTCGATGAGACGGTGAACTTCGATGCCGGTCCTGGCGAACTCGAATCAGTTGAGATGGATGATCAGGATCACGGTGGGTCGAAGGAAGTATCGACGGCCGAGTTGGATGAAAACGATGATCATTCCGAGGTACTGCCAAGAATTGATTTGAGCTCAGATGCCAAAGATCAGGATTCGGTGATGACGGATGCATTAATTGATGAGTTAGTGGCTGATTCGCAAGGAACTGACGATCAATCAAGAACATTGTCGAGCGTTGATCTCAGTGCCGATAAGGAGGGATCGAATTCATCACACACAGGTGCCTCTGAGCTGGATTTGGAGGGGTTGGATGACGAAATAAACTCCATTCTGGAACAAACAGAGGATCAATCACCCGTTGGCGGAGACCCTGATATGGAGCAAGAAGTTACCGATGAAGAAAACTCTTCTGTGGACATTGATTCAACCGCAGCAGAAGAGACCTCTTCGCAAGAGGTGTCGGACGAATCTCGCATAGCTGAGGGCGAACACCAGGGTGACGAACCGAAAAAGGGTTCTGGATAGACGATATGAGCGATTTAATCATAAGCGGATTGATCATCGCTGCGGAAGTGGCCGTGGGTTTGGGTATTCTGTTGCTGATCATCTCGGCAACGTTTGTTTTACGCCGTCGGCGTAAAACCCATATGGCTGAAATCTTTACTGATCGCTTGCGTGTCGATGCTCAAGGGCGTATGCAACAGCTGCAACAGGATTTGCAAGATGCCGCCGAATATGATCAGGAGGCGCTAGATGTTCGAATCAACGCCCTGCGCCAACAGGAAAAGAAGCTTCACGAATGTATTCTGGCTATTTTTCATCATGGACGACCCAAGCTGCTGGAAGAGGCGTCACAGGGTTTAGGGGCGTTGATCGACACATCGAAGGCACTATTTAGCCCGGCCAAGCCGGATAAATCCAAAACCAAACAAGCCATAAAGCTCATAAAAGTCTTGACCAAGGCACGTTCGGCCTTGCAGTCAGAAAATCAGAGTCTAAAAAAAGAATTGGTATCTGTCAGGAAGGAACTCAGCCAATTGAAGACTGAGTTCTCGGCGATGTATTCCAAAGGACGAATAAACGCCAACTAGGAGTCTGTCGGACTTGGGTGATCGTAGCGAGGGAAAGACGGTTTGAGACGGATTTTTCGATCGTTTGAGGCGAATAGCCGTAGCTATTTAACGAAAAGGATCGGGAAATCTATCCAAATCCGGCTTTTCCGCAGTAGATCGTCCTAAGTCCGACAGGCTCCTAGGGAACTGCGTCGCTCGCATTTCCAGCTATACGCCTGTTGCACACCCTGAATACAAATGATTATTCTGCCTCAGTTAGCAAAGTGTGTCGGTAGTATTCCTTAGGGCGATGATCGACTAACTCAGCCCCTTTACGTCTTATTCTTCATCCCTTCTTTGAGTAATCCCCAATTGTAATACCTTGAAATAAGAACACTATTCCTGCGATTTCACTTATGGCTAGGAAAATCGTTGGGACTGTTGCCCTCAGATGTCCCGCTCAATCCTCGCTCATTCACGCAAAAAATCGTCCGCAGAAAGGTAGTTACCATCACATTAATGGGGACGCGCATAATCCAGGATGGCTCGCGCATCGGCGCTGGACGAACCTTCAAATTCTTGATTACTGCCATCACCTTGGTTAATCTTAGTCAATACCAGGATTAGATCCAACCTAGATCCTGCAGGCACGATCACTTGCAGGATCTAACCCGGATATTTTATGAATTTGCGCGATGATCGCGTAGAGAATTGTTTTTACAAGGGATTATGCGAAGGAGCGGCGTATCTACGATTACGGCCGACTGAGCAACAACCTTGTGGAAACAAGGATCAAGCGAGAGTGTGTGCAATTTATGAAATATTCGGGCTAAGATAATTAAGAGTCGGAATTGACAGCAAGGCGCGCTGCCAAGGCCTATTACTAAGGGACTTATAAATACTATGGCCTCCTTCTATATCAGGATTACTTATTTTCCCCTTGTGTTCCTGCTCCTGTTGGGGCTGATCTCTTGCGGTGTCGTTGACGATGCCGGTGAGGGGGTCAATGATCCGCCGTCGGTGGTTGGGGGTGCCGATCAGACCGTCGATGAACAAACGACGGTGATTTTGACCAGTTCGGTCACGGACGATTTCGAGGGGATTCAATCGAGCAACTGGCAGCAAATCGATGGGCCTGCCGTGGTTCTGCAAAATGCTGATAGCACCGAGGCGACGTTTACCGCCCCGCAAGTGCTGGTCCAGAATAGTCCGCAGATATTGGAGTTTCGGATCACTGTCAAAGATAATTTTGGCGCATCAGCATCCGCGACCGTCAAGGTCGCTGTCCGAGCCGTCAATATCTCCCCGGTGGCCACAGAGGATGGTGGCAGTGTCGATGAAGGTATGTCGGTCACACTGAATGTGACCGACAATGATGCCGACCAGGATGGGCAGATCGTCTTCGATAGTATAGAAATATTTTCCGCACCGGCCAGTGGGGATGCGGTTGCCAATGACGATGGCACTATTACTTACACCCAGAACGGCGCTGAGACCCTTTCCGACGGTTTTACCTATACCATTCGGGACAATGAGACCACCGTATCGGATCCTGCGACAGTCTCGATCACCATCAATCCCATAAACGATCCCCCGGAGGCTCAGGCGGGCACCTTGGTAATAAACGAAGACGCCACGAATGCTGGAGGGACCCTGAGCGCTACCGATCCCGACAGTACAGTAATGTTTTCTCGGGTCAGTGACGCCACTCATGGATCGGCAACGGTAAACGGAAATGGTAGCTACACTTACCGGCCCGATTCCAATTTCAGCGGCAGCGATAGTTTTACTTTTGGGGTGACCGATGGAGAGTTCGCCTCTATGGCGCAGGTTACCATTACCGTCAATCCGGTGAACGATGCACCGCGTTTTACCAGCAGTGCGCCCAAGACGGCCAAAGTGGGTGA
>JAAEPA010000948.1 GCA_024222475.1 Gammaproteobacteria bacterium
ACCTCTGCTAAACATGAGCTCGGCCGCATAGCGGTCCAGCGTGTCTGGTCGCAGCGAATAGCCTTTCTCGATGCATCGCTCTTTTGTGTCTTGGAGAGCACGTTCTAGGGATTGCTCATAAGTCGCTTTATCCATACCTCCTGGCAGCTTGGGATCCAGACCTTTCGCGTCTAGTTGTCGTCGAGTGGCGCCCAACACACATTCGAGGGTTTCAAATGCATAGGGTGTTGGCTCTTTGTGCCGCTCCTTAGCTGCCTGCTCCATTGCTGGCATCACATGCGCTGGAGGAAATCCGGCCAAGATCGTCCGTTCAGTCGCATAGTAGTCGAGCCGATCAGGAGGCAAGGGGCGTCCCCGCTCCAGAGATTTGGTTTCAACCAAATCTCTGTTAGTCAGCCATTCTTCCCGCGTCCTAATTTCCCCAGCCAATGCAGCCATCCTGGGCGATAGTCGTACTCGAAACCCGGGGTCGCGGGGAATCCCTGCTTCACGCAACTCTTTAGCTCTCTCCTGCACCCGCTGTTCTTGCTCTTTTGTGCGCTCATACTGCAGGAATCGTTCATGCGATTTGTGCAGTTGCTGGCGAATCTCTAGCGACCGTTGCATCTTTTGGTCGCGCTCTTGAGCCAGTTTTTGTTGCTCAACTTTCCGGATTTCCCTCTCCTCTTGTAGTTTCCGTTCCTGTGCCAACTCGTCCATATGTGTGTTGTCATGGAGCATCCCTAGGGCCTGCACGGCCTTTTGGTAGACATGGCTGCTCATCTGGGACTGATCTCTCCCCACCACTCGTTGGTCCCAGGATTCACGGCGCAGCTCTCCGGCTGGACTCTCACCCACCATTTCCCTCGATTTTTGGTCCCCACTGCTAGGGGTGCCCATTCGTGCTGGTCCAGGAATTCCAGGGTCGTTTGGTATTTCTCGACCAATTCCTGCTCGACCCGAATGTACTGTGCGCTGGCGGCTTCTCGAGTTTTCGCGGCCCATTGCCAACTGCCTATCGTGAGTATCAGCATCACTCCGATCCAGATGGCTGAGCCAATCATCATCCGTTTGTTCCGGTCCACCAATACCTCCCGACGTACCTGGACTTTCGTTAACCCCTCCGATTCCTGGTCGTATCGAGACCGCCAGTGGGTCTGGGCTCGCTGGTAGGCGTCCTGATGCTCCTGCATCTGGGCCGTCAGCTCGTGAATGGACACGGTGACTCGGTCCTGCATCATGGAGATGAGGCGCTCGTTGGCGGTCGCCATCTCCTTCAGCAGCTCCTGCTGAAGGAGATGCTGCTGGGTCTGGAGTTTCTCCCGGTGTTGGTGGAGAGCTGCTACCCAAGCGGTCATTTCCTCTTCGAGCTGGGTCCCCAATCGATGGTGCAGTGTCCCTGCTAGGCTGTCTATCTGGGATTGGACTGACTGCAGGCTGGAATCGATCTCGCCACCCAGGCGAGAGACCGTCTGCGCATGGGCCTCCATATGTTCGTCCCAGAGAAGCAGCTTTTTTGCGGCAATATCCCTCAAATTTGTGCTCAAGTTCTGCAACTCGTCCTGGTTCTGCTGCTGGTGTTGCTGGAGCTTCTTTTTCAACTCCGAATAATCGCCCATAGAGCCCGCCCTTTAGCCTGATCGAACGCTCCCAACCTGGCGCCCGAATCGATATATAGTTTGTACCCTCACGAGTAATATCAAAGTCCAAAGCCCTTAAATCAGCCACTAGCGACTTTCGGTCTGTGATGGTGCCTGCCGCAACACTCTCGCGTACGTAGCCATGTACAAGTTTTGCTGCCTCTTTCCGCTCGCCTGGCAGTCTGTGCGACCATGCTCCAGACCGCTCGCGGTCGGGATGATGGGGGTCAGCAAGGTCTCGACCTGCCCGTTGCAGTCGTGCCCATGTGTCTACGCGCTGCATATCTACACGGTGAAAGTACGGAACTAGCCGTTTTCCTGTCACTAACTCCTGGGTGGGCACCACGAAGTGGAGCTCCAACCGCCCTTTATCCTGGTGCTCGACCCACATCGTATTGTATCGATCTTGCGATAATCCTGGGAAAAGTGCGTCTTTCTCAAACGAATCGATAATAGTGAGCTTGTCGCCCATCGATGGCTGATCTTCCTGGGCAAATGAGAGCACTCCAGACGTATAGTGCTTAGCGAAATTGTTGGAATTAATTAGATTTTGCGTGAGCGTGGGATTGCC
>JAAEPA010000949.1 GCA_024222475.1 Gammaproteobacteria bacterium
GCAGCGATGAGCTGGGCTCAGCGATTGAAGCGGGTGTTCAATATCGACATCGAAACCTGCTCCACGTGCGGCGGTGCGCTCAACGTCATCGCCTGTATCGAAGACCCCCGGGTCATCGATAAGATACTTACCCACCTGGATAACAAGGCCGCATTGGCTCAACCGGTAGTGTTGCCGCCAAGCCGGGCGCCACCGCAAAGGAATCTGTTCGACTGATTTTCAGTACAACCCCGCCACGATTCAAGAAACTGCAGCCATTGCGATCGCGGCAAGGGCAAGGCCCCGGCTTGTTTGCCGGCGGGAAATCTGTTTTCTTTCTGGGAAAAACCTCGGTAGAAAGTGGAATTTGCCGAGACTACATGGCTCAAAAGGTGTCCCATGGCGCCATCGAGGACCATTTCACTGTCTTTGATACCCCTCGACTTTGGGGAAAAGGGCGTTTATGTTTCCTATACTCTCGCGGTGTTGGTGGACGCGGTACATGAGTTGAGTCGTCCCTATCATCGATCTGATGGGGGATAGGGTATGTGCGGGCTAAAGTTTCTATAAAATATCTCTTGCGGTAGGGACGTCCGCTATTGGACGCTCCTACCGCTTCTGTTCACTGGCGTATCAATTCATTCTCATCAGTGTGTTCAAATACCTCTCCATAGATATCTACAATTGTCGTTTCCGAATATGAAAGTTTTCCATCTTCAATAGTGATTCGGTGATGAAATTCCGTAGTCTGTGCATTATCCCGCATAAAGGGCGACTGAATAATTTGCCAATCTTCATCATTAATTCGAGCCGAAACTTCCAATAAAATATTGCCATCAGCTGTTCGTTCGCCATTATGTCTTCCTCCAGCAAGTACACATACTGCACGAGGAATCGTCAGGGAATGCATGATGATTTCCGCAGCTGCATCCCACATCCAGTAGCCGGTTTCGTCGTGAAAGACTTTGTCGTTTGACTTGCGTTGCACTATTTGTCGGTAGTGAACGGCCGCCAACCTCTGCGATTCAGCATTAGTGACATCACCAATACCAGAGAAGACGATAGTTTCATAATATGGATTGTTTTCGGCACCATCCGGTTCGGGTGCAACATCAAGTCCTTTATTACCGCTCCAGACCCCAATGAGTTTCGTTAATGGGCCATAATCTATGTCTTTATTGTCACTCATTTTATTTTCCTAATTTGTGTATCGATTTAGGAATGCGGATTAAATAACCTCCCTAACTGGCGCCGAAGACGGGCGATAAGGCAAGCCGGATAGGGAAGTTATTTCGGTAGCATTCCTTATGGACCGATCATCCTACCCAGGCGGGAAAAAATCCCGGCAATATCATGTTGAATCGCCAGCATGCAAGGCAGCAGGATCAGGGTCAGTGGGGTGGCAAACAGAATACCGTAGCCCATGGCCAGGGCCATTGGAGCAGAGAACGGATCGTCACCACCTAAACCATAGGCCATGGGTAACAGACCCGCTACGGTAGTTATCGAGGTGAGTAATATTGGGCGCAGACGGTGTTCCGTGGCCTGTACGATGATCTCTAGCAGGGTCCTTCCGGATTCCTCTGCCTTCAGCCGATTGACCAGATTAACCAGGATCAGCGAATCGTTGACCACGATTCCCGTCAATCCTACCACCCCCAGCATGGCCAGAAATCCCAGGGCCTGTTGATGTAAGGCGAAGGCGGCGATCACCCCGATCAGACCGAAGGGGATGGCGAGCATCACCAGGATCGGTTGGGTTAGGGAATTGAACAGTAATAACAGGACCAGATAGATACCCACTGCGGCGGAGAGAAAGGCCACGCCCAGGCTGACCATGGATTCCGCGGTCTCTTCGGCCTCGCCACCGACAATCACTCGCATGCCTGCCCAGTCTCGATCCAGGTCGAGTCCGGACAAAACCGAATTGGTGGCCTTGATAGGGGTGGTTTCGCCTTTGATGATGTCCGCCGTGATGGTAATGGCGCGTTCGTTATCGTAGTGTATGACGTTGGATATGCCGGGTGCGGTGTTGAATTCTGCGACCTCCAGCAATTGCACGAAGCGTCCTTCGCTGTTGGGGATGATCAGCTGTCTTAGCGTATCGACTGAGCGACGCGCCTCCTGTTCCAGAATGACGCGGAATTCCACGTCTTCATCGCCATAGCGCACCGAGGTCACGATCTCCCCGTCATAGGCCAGCCGCACGGCCTTGGCGATATCCGCCACGTTAAGGCCAAGGTTGGCCAGCCGGATATAGTCCAGATCGATCTTGATCTGATCCTTGCCGCGCTTGTCGTTACGGTCGATATCTTTCACCCCCGGCATCTGGTTGAGGGTTTGAACGACCTGGGCAGCGAGCCGGTGGCGTAGATCGTCGTCGCTGCCTACGATGCGTAGCGTTATAGGGCGTCCGACCGGAGGGCCGCCGCTGTCGATGATGAAATTGATATTGTCGATACCCTCGATGTCGGCCGTTTGAGTTCGAAATTGTTCGACGATCTGATCGGCATTGCGCTCCCTTACGGAATAGGGGGTCAGATAAACGCCGAGCAGCGCCCAGTTCTCGTTTTCTCCCAGGTTGAAGTCGCCATGGCTGCCAACGCGGGTGACAAAGGAGTCCAGTTCATCTTCCGGCAGCGTCATGATGATCTCCTCGATCTCATTGACCTTCTGCGCCGTGTACTCTAAAGAAGAACCACTGGGCAGCTCTACGGTGAGGTAGAGCTCATCGGCGGAGCGGGTTGGAAAAAGGACGAAATCCATGTATTTGGCCGCATACCAAAAGGTGATACTCAGTAACAAAAAAAACGCCGCTAGCACACCGTAGCGCAGCCCGAGGGCGTGTTTTAACAAGTGGCCGAAGCCTTTTTGCAGGCGCAGGAATCGGGTCGTTGCCTTGCGGGCGCTGCTGGTTATTTCCTTGCTGCCCGCGATCAGATGAGCGGGCAGGACAAAGGTAATCTCGGCAAGCGAGATAATCAGCGCCAGTAATACCACTAGCGGGATCACGTATACGAAGCTGCCCAAGGTCCCCGTCATGAAGAACATCGGGGCAAAGGCCAGAGCGGTGGTGATAATGGTGGTCAACACCGGTTTATATACCGAATAGGCCCCCTCCACCGCGGCCTCCAGGGGCGGCAGGCCGTTTTCCTGATAACGCCAGATGTTCTCCGTGATGACGATCCCGTCATCGACGATGATACCGATCACCAGGATCATGGCCGCCAGGGCGATGGAGTCCAGATAAGCACCGAACAGGGGCAGCAGAAACAGGGTCCCTAGCAGAGCCACCGGAATACCCATCGCGACCCAAAAGGCGGAGCGTAGATTAAGGAAGGTCGTCAGTACCAACATGACCAGCGCCAGACCTACGACGCCATTGGTGATGACGACCTGCAGGCGGGTTCGAACGATACGGGATTTGTCGTTCGAGTATTCAATATTCACGCCTTGAGGTAGGCGATGATGATTCTTCTCCACCAGGGCCTTGATGGCGTCTACCGTGCGAATAATGTCAGCGGACTCCTTTTTAAATATCAGAAAGGAGATGGCGGGTGTGCCGTTCATGTGTGACAAGACCTTGGCCGGTTCGAAATCGTCTTTTAATATTGCCAGATCGCTAATACGCACGATCGCCTCTTCGGTCGAAGAACGCACGATGACCTCGCTCACTTCGAGTGGGTCGGTGAACTGCGCCAGGGTAACGATATTTTTTTCATTGGTGTAGGATTCGAAGGACCCGCCGGTGGCGCGAATATTGCGGTTGCGGATGGCTGCTACGATCTCATGGGTTGGGATCTGGAAGCCTTCTAAGGCGTCCTGCGAGACCTCGACCTTGATCTCTCGGTCCAGATAACCATATTTATTAAGACTGGCCACTCCCGGGACGTTGAGCAGTTCCTTTTCCGCTCGGCGCGCGATCTCCCTCAGGGTCTTGTAAGGAACCTTTCCGGTAATCCCTACTTCGATGATCGGGATGGCCGTAGAGGTAGTGATCTCCTTGACCAGCGGGTTTTCATCGATTTCGGCCGGAAGGTCGGCCACCCGCGACACCGCATCACGCACATCGGTTTTGATCTTTTTCTTGTCCTGGGCGTCAGGGTCCAGCTTGAGATGGATGATGGAGATGTTTTCCATAGAAAAGGAATTCACCTTATCCAACCCGTCGACCTCCTTGAGCTCCTCCTCGATAGCATTAGTGACATTGAGTTCCACGTCCTCGGGGGAGGCCCCAGGGTAACGAGTAGTGATGGTCATCTCATCGAAGTCCACACTGGGGAAGTTGTCGCGCTGGATGATGGTCAGAGAACTGATCCCGAGGAACAGAATCATCAAGGTGATGACGTTGGCCAGTGTTGTTCTTGCGGCAAAGAAGCGGATGAAGGCGCGCATAATGGTCTCTCCCTACTGGTTGAAGGAGGCCTTGCCGAACATCCCCGGATACAACTTATCCAGTCGGGGTAGGGTAGTTTCGACCACAAAGGCATGGGTCGACAGATCGCCGGAGGGGATGATCTTACTCACGGTGCCCAGCAATGTCTTGCTCGAAAGGGCGTCGATGGTGACCGAGACGGTCTGTCCCAACTCGATATGAGGGATGTCCCGTTCCTTGACCTTGGTGCGCAGTTTCAGCCGGCTGTGATCCTCCAAAACCAATAGCATAGTGCCGGGCTGGGTGACCTGTCCTATCTCGGCGTCTTTCTGGGTGATGATCCCAGCAAAGGGGGCCTTGATCTGGGCCTCATTCAATTGGGCCTGGGCCTTCGCCACCGCCGCTTGGGCCATCTTCAGTCTTTCCCGGTTGGCGGTATGTATCAATGCGGCATCTTCGAGTTCATCCTGAGACAGCGTTTTTGCCCGGTAAAGTTTACGAATACGCGCCTCCTCCCTGCCGGCATGTTTCAGCTCGGCCTTGGCCTCGCCCAACGAGGCCTGTACCGAGGCGAGATCAGCACGCAATTCCGCGTCGTTCAGGCTGATCAATAACTCTCCGTCGGTCACGCCTTCCCCTTCTTGGTGATGAATGGTATTGATGCGGCCCATGATCTTCGCAGCCAAGGCGACACTGCGGCTGGGCATGACCACCCCCGTTGCCTCACGGCGCGGTTGGGCATCCATCGATTGCGCCGCAGCCGCGCAGCAGGTGAGTATCCCAAATACTGCAATAATTATTTTGCGCATTTTTTATCCACTGGTATTGATTATATTTTCTCAGCAAGAATGGCCGTTGACCCCGCAAGCCTTATCCTGTATCTTGCGTCCTCCCTCCTTAGGCTATGTAGCTCAGTTGGTCAGAGCGCAGCACTCATAATGCTGATGTCGGTGGTTCGAGTCCACCCATAGCCACCAAAAATATCAATAAGTTGCGAAACCTCGCATTCTCATTATTTAGGGTAATCTTCTCTGGGGCTACTTCTGAGCTACCATTTTTATCGATAGCGCAACCAGGTGTGGTTAAATCGGCCCTTCCCCATCCCTGGAGATATCCATCATGAAGCCCTTGTTGCTGGGTAGCAACCCTCAGCACGGGAGCAAATGAGCCGTGGTGACGCCTGGATAGTAGATCATTACTCACTGTAGCCCTTCTTCAGTGGTCTGTTCAGTTTCTCCACCACCAGAGGATAATACTTCTTGTTACCGGATAACAATTTACCTACAATGCCCATTCGTTATCCGATAACAGCCCCGCAGGGGGGCACCCATGAGTCACAGCAGTAGTACCTTGTCGAGCGTCAGGCGCGCTATCGCCGCAAAGTCCAAATCGGTGAACTCAAGCGCATTGAGGTCACCCTGCCGTTGGAAGACGCCCTGAAGCTGGGCTTTCTGGCTAAACACTGGGAATGCACCCGCACCGAGGCGTTCAAGCGGATACTGCTTGAAGCCTGGGAGGGGGAGGGCCAACCGGTGTGATGGTCTATGGATAGATTGATATGGAACGCAATAATAAAAGCTGCATGATCATGCCCTATTCATCGCATTCGCCCCTGCCGTGGAGCCTAGAATCGCCGTTGCCGTAGCAAAACAGCGACGCCGGTGGCGCGTAAGGTGATGGATTATTATCTATGCGACAAATAAAATCTCTGTAATAACAACGAGTTAAAAGAGGATTTATAGAGATTTGATGGAGGTGGTGCGAGATCGGTAGCGACGTTTAACACTGGTGCCTACGGCTATCGGGAAATAGGGGAACACTTTGGTATCTAGTTGGTGACTGTGGGAGATATTGTAAAGAGAGCGATGTTACGATGCGAGAACTGGCACCACTCTCCCGGAAGGCGTGCCATGAGTCCTTTACCTGATTACAGCGGTGGTCGCTCGCATGAGATACAAAATAGCCAAAATAACGAGGAATGATGCAGTTCGAATCAACTCGTCTTGTATCCTAAGCAAGAGACCACCGCTATAAGAGGGTGGAAGCATAGTAAATAACAAGAATTAATTCGAGTCTGACCCCATTTGCCCCCATTTGCCCACTAATGGCAGTACGAAAGGCTACGATGAATGGACAGCGAAAATGAACTTCGAGTTCGAACCCCCGCAGCAGGCTTTTTGGCTGACTGATCCAAAGTGGGGTAAGACCATCAGCGCACCGATTCACGTACTTAGTAAAAAGGAGACCTGGATCAAGGATAAGCCGAAGCGCGTAC
>JAAEPA010000950.1 GCA_024222475.1 Gammaproteobacteria bacterium
CCCATGGACAACAGGGATGTTGTCCATGGGTTATCCACACGTTCCGAAGGAAATTCACGCTTTGTCCACACGGAGTCCGTCCCGCGCGTTAAACTGTCCGCCACACAAGGGAGCCTCGGTGGTTGTTTCTTCACCATAGCAAAACATCAAGAAGGGATGTTATGGCGAGGCGCCCTTCAAAGACCAATATGATTGAACACAGGCGAAGGGGGATACCATGAGTGACGGGAAATTCATCAAGAAACTGCTCCAGTTAACTGGGCTTAGGGTGTGCGATTTCTGGTTCAAGCATCGTCCCAAAGAGCTGCATCTACATGTCAAGCCGTACAAGAATGGGGCGCAGTGTTCGCTGTGTCATCGCCGCGGCAAGATTGTACGCACTCTGCCTCAGCAGCGCATCTGGCGTGATGTCTGCGTATGCGGCTGGGTGGTGTTCTTTCATTACTTTCCCAAAGAAATCGATTGCCCCACCCATGGCCGTAGCCAGGAGCGCATTCCCTGGGCCGATGCCTACGCACGGGTGAGTTATCGCTTGGAGGTCCTGATCCTGACCTACTCACAACTGATGACACAGAAGGCCGCCGCCGAACTGCTGCATCTGGCCACCTCGACCTTCTCC
>JAAEPA010000951.1 GCA_024222475.1 Gammaproteobacteria bacterium
ATTCCAAAAGTGAGGGTGGTGCTCATGAAAAAGTCGGTGTGGACCCAAGCAGGACAAGAATTCAGCGAGGCAGAAATCCAAGAGATTTGCGAGATGGTAGCGATGTTTCCTCGTCTGAGCCGAAAGGAACTGTCATGTACGATTTGCGAACACCTCGAATGGTACTCGGCCTCAGGCAATCCCAAGCAGCAGGCGTGCGAAAAGCTTTTGGTCAAACTGGAGAATCAAGGACTCTGCCAACTTCCCGTCCGGCAAGAAAACAGGGTTGGCCAAAGAAAAGAAAAGCCGGTCCGGATCAGTAACCGAACCAAACCCCTTAAAACGGTTCAGATTGCTCTTTCGAGCTGTAAGCCGGTGGATGTGGAACCGGTGAGGGACAAACGCGAGACGGTGCTGTGGAACGAATACGTGGAACGGTATCATCCCCTGAAGTACAAGAAACCGTTTGGGCATCGGCTGCGGTATTTCATCAAAGCTGGAAACGAAGTTCTTGGGTGTTTGTTGTTGTCGGGAGCCGCCAAATCAATAGGTGTTCGGGACAAGTGGATCGGTTGGGACGATCACAAGCGGTTGAAAAACCTGGGCTGGGTACTGAACAATTCCCGGTTTTTGATCTTCCCCTGGGTTCAGGTACCCCACTTGGCCAGCCATGCATTGGGAAAACTGTGTAAGAGGGTGGCAGATGACTATGAAACGCGTTGGCATTTTCGTCCGTTACTACTGGAAACCTTCGTGGATCCGGTCTTG
>JAAEPA010000952.1 GCA_024222475.1 Gammaproteobacteria bacterium
AATCCTGGTACAAGCCCGGCAAGAACGGTAAAAACGGCCATCATAAGAAGCACTACTCCTGGCCCTATGAGCACAAGCCTGATCACTATAAGTACAAGGGCAAGCATGCCAAGAAGTACTCCTGGCCTGAGCACTACAAAAGCTATTCCTGGCCTGAGCATCACAAGAAAGGGAAGTCCTGGTATAAAAATGGCGGCTAAGGAATGCGAATTAAATAACGTTCCTAACTGACGCCGAATGATCGTTCGTATTCAAGGCACGACAACAGGCGCATAGCCTAGCTATGTCACTGTTGTCGCAACGCCGAATACGGACGATCAGGCAAGTCAGATAGGGAGGTTATTTAGGTAGCATTCTTTAAAGAAGTCGCTTTACCAAACTGCGCAAGGCAGGTCCGAATGGACCTGCCTTGCGCATATTTTTTGGTCGATTTTTAGTGCGATGCTTGTAATTGCATCGGCTTTAGAATAGGAGGCCGGTTCTAAGTGAATGACAAATCTAACCATAGGACCAATAAGAATTCCATCAGTAGTCCAACTTTAAGCCGCTTTTTCTTCAGCAATCAGTTTGTGAAATGGGTATTTGCTGTTATTGCAATGTTGTTCATTGGGTATGGCGCAACAGCTTCGCCAATCAGGAAGAATAATTCAGCTATACCAACGGCGGACATCGTTTCCTTCAATGAGAAGTTCATAGCGGGTCTGTATACCAAGGCCCAGTTGGAAGAAGAAGATCGAATCTTTGATTTTATATTTTCCAGTTTGGGTGATACCGCCACCGTCTATCCCACGGAAAACTATTACTATTTCAGTTTCAATACAGCAGGTAAAACTATCTGGGGAAACCTCAGGCTGGATGTCGTCGATCGGGATCAGGGCATTATTCATCTGGGGTATTTCGAGTATGACGAGAACGGAAAATACCAGGACCGCGAGGGTCACGAAAAGGCCTACTCAGCCAAAGATGGGGTTAGCGTCAAACGTCTCGAACGTTTCCTGTATTCCGTGACCCATAAGAACAAAACAGTGCTTTTCAGCCTGAACGATATCGGTATGGCCCCCCCGCGCAAGGCGAAACTCAGAGAGGATGAGGACTACGTCGGTCCGGTGTTCGATGAATCGGGCTTGAAATTCTTTCTGGTGTTCAATAAACCGGCAAGACATTTCATGTATGTCCTGAACGAAGACGGTATAACCCCGGAATCATTCATGGAGGTGGGTAAACACATCGTTATTGGTAAAAGGACCGGATTCGCCTTCTACTGCGACGGCGTAAATGATAGAAAGATCTTGATTGCCGTACATGGTAAGAATACCGATAGAAACAATTATTACGACGGACCTTTTGACCAATTGCCTGACAACTATACCGAGCAGACCCAGATCAAAACCTACATCGAGCGGGCCTATCCTTTCCTGAAAGGAAACGTCGATGAATACGGGGGGTTTCTCAATCAGGGGGGCGCTAGGGCACTGATCAATCCCTATTTCGTTTATTATGAGGAAGCGGAACTTGGCATAGCCGATTATTGCAAGTCAATGGAACTGCCTGAGCATGAATTCTATTCCTGTCTTACCCCGGACCCCTATCAAGAAGAAGAAAAGGAGTAAATTTCGCTACCTAGTCCGGATAGTTCAGGAATTTGCGCAATGATCGCGTAGAGATTCGTTTTCACAAGGGATTTTACGAAGGAGTGGCGTATCCACGATTACGGCCAACTGAGAAAAATTGCTTGTGGAAACAAGGATCAAGCGAGGGCGTGTGTAATTTATGAAATATCCGGGCTGACATGAGCATTAGGAATCGATTGCGAAATTACTATTTCACGGCAATAGTCAGCCTCATATTTGCCCTGGTGGGGTTTAGTTATAATGCCTGGCGCTTGGAGGTCACGGAGGACAACAGCAATGTTAGAACGGCGAGCTTTGAGGTTTTACTGGAGTTGGCCGCATTAGAGCAACTGGTGTATTCGGCCCACTATGACAAGGATGAAAAAGCGGGCAATCCGAGGATGGGTTGGATAATGGTCGGTCTCGTAGTGGATTTGAGCTCACTAGTATCGATATCGGTACAGAACAAAGCCCATGTCCTCAGAACGGTATGGCAGGAAAACTGGCAAGTAATGGCTGAGGATAGAGGCGCCACGGACGGGATAGTCAGCGCCATTAATGAG
Organism: Gammaproteobacteria bacterium; assembly: GCA_024222475.1. Taxonomy (GTDB): domain Bacteria; phylum Pseudomonadota; class Gammaproteobacteria; order JAAEPA01; family JAAEPA01; genus JAAEPA01. The sequence continues at coordinate 2,174 of JAAEPA010000952.1, forward strand.
GTACGCGTTGAAATAAAGTCAGTGTTAAGGACCTTGCAGTAATCGCCGGCTCGGATAGTTCACAAATTACGCGTTATGTATTGGGGAGGATTGATCGGTTGTTGGGTTTAGACAGGTTCCAGTATCAGGGTAACGTGGGGAATACACTCACGGAACAAGACTTGACTGCATTTTTCCCGATACAATAGTCTTTCGGCAATCCAAGCAAAGACTCCGACCATAGCAAAGGCAAGTAATCTGCTCCACTTAAAGCGGGCATGATCCGGAATGGGCTTATCGTCATCAATAAACGCCGCACCATAGGCCTTTTCTGCTTCACCATGATGTCCGCCAGTCTTGAACTTGTCCGGTGCGAAGCGTGAACCGAGGAACCCAAGCACTCCCGCCGCAAGCACGATGTAGGGAAATGGCACATGGAAAGCAAAATGGCGACAAAAGCCATCACTGCCATGGAACGCAGCACGTTGTTACTAAGAGCCCTAGAACCTATACGGTAAGCAGCGAACACAACTATGGCCGTTACGGCCGGTTTAATACCGTACAGAACGCCTTGCACTGCCGGCACGTCTCCGTAAGCCAGGTAAATCCAGGTCAACGCAATCAGAATAAATAGGGACGGCAGGACAAACAGGACGCCAGCCACGATGCCGCCCCATACGCCATGCATTAGCCATCCGATATAGGTTGCCAGTTGTTGTGCCTCTGGACCTGGCAATACCATAGTGTAGTTTAAGGCATGTAAGAAACGATGCTCGGAGATCCATCTGCGCTTTTCGACCAATTCTTGGTGCATCATGCTGATCTGCCCCGCCGGTTCGCCGAAACTGATAAACCCAAGTTTCAGCCAGTAGCGAAAGGTCTCCCAGCGAGATACTGGTTGTGGACGCTGTATTGTTTCTTCAATTACCGTTGACACGTTAATTTCCAAGCGGTGAAATCTGAAAAGGGCTGCACCAGCATGTGTCAGTCTGGTGCAGCCAGTGATAAGTTAGAACTTATCAACTCGCCAATCTGACGGGGGTTTCAAAACCCTGTGGCTTCACAGTCAGCACCGAACAACCCACCTGATTCAAGACACTCTCAGCGGTATTGCCGATGATGAATCCGGGTAAACCCGTGCGTGCTACAGTCCCCATGACGATTAAACCCACCTCTTGCCGCCTGGCCTGCTCGGGTATCACCATGCCGGCTCGGCCCTCGATCAGATGTGCTGTAATGTTTACGCCGAGCGCTTCGTAGTCTGCCAATAACTTATTAAACTCAGCTTGGTGCTGCTCAGTGACCTCCTGCCTTATTGATCTTACTAGATTCAGTAGTTCCAAGTTGAGCAAATAGGCACTCTAAATATCTGGGCAAGAGCGCATCGGCACTCTCTATAATCGGGGTAGCAAAACGAAAAACCCGGGGAGAGAGGACGATGCGCTCAGACCACTATAGCATGACGGCGAATGATATCTACCGCTTTGCTGCAATGATGTTGCAACCGCACCTTACAGCGGTGGTCGCTCGCATGAGATACAAAATAGCCAAAATAACGAGGAATGATGCAGTTCGAATCAACTCGTCTTGTATCCTACGCGAG
>JAAEPA010000953.1 GCA_024222475.1 Gammaproteobacteria bacterium
ATGGGAGTAAAATTAACTACCGCATGGGCCTTGGGATGGGCCTCCAGATGAGCGACCATATCCACATAATCTTTGATCACATGCAGATAGGTCCAAGGCAGCTGGTACACCCCCGAGCCCAAGTCGCGGTACTCAGGTTGATGCATATGCCAGTAAATGACTACTTTCAGCGGCTGCCTATCGGGCACGTCTACTCTCCTGACCGAGCATCTCCGGCACCACTAATAAGACGCCTTTGGGGCTCATATAATAGCGTCGGGCATCTTCTTCCGGATCCTCCCCGATGACGGTATTGGGAGGGATGTAACAATCGGTATCGATCACGGTCTTGCGTATTGAGCAATGCTCACCAATAGTCACATCAGGAAGGACTACTGAATCCTCTACGCAGGAGTGGGAGTTCACCCTGACGTTGGAGAATAGAAGTGAACGCCGCACCACGGCCCCGGAGATTATGCAACCCCCGGAAACCATAGAATCCACGGCCATTCCCCGGCGTTCATCCTCGTCGAAAACGAACTTTGCAGGCGGGGCCTGGATCTGATAGGTCCATATCGGCCATTCCATTTCATAAAGGTTTAGTTCCGGAGTCACATTGATGAGCTCCATATTGGCTTTCCAAAAGGCATCGATGGTCCCTACGTCCCGCCAGTAGGCCTGGCGATTTTGCCTGATATCACGAAACGGATAGGCAAAAACACGGCATCGGTCAATCACTGACGGGATGATATCGTGACCAAAATCATGCTTGGAACCTGGCGTGTCGGCGTCCTTGTTCAGCTGTTCGACCAGAAAATCGGTATTAAAGATGTATATACCCATGGATGCCAGAGCCTTATCCGTATTGTCCGGCATCGCTGAGGGGGTTTGCGGCTTTTCGGTAAAGTTCTTTATTTGACCATCGTCATCCACCCCCATAACCCCAAAGGAACTGGCTAAGTCCAGTGGCATCTCGATGCATCCCACGGTGATATCGGCCTGTCTTTCCGCATGAAAACCGAGCATGTGACCATAGTCCATCTTATAGATGTGGTCACCGGCCAAGATCAGCACATAAGTGGGGAAGTCACTCTTGACGATGTCTAAATTCTGGTACACCGCATCGGCGGTACCTTGATACCACGAAGTCTCGATGCGTTGCTGGGCGGGCAACAATTCCACATATTCACCGAACTCACCGCGCAAGAAGCTCCACCCTTGCTGGATATGCCTGCTCAGGGAATGGGACTTGTATTGGGTCACAACACCGATTTTGCGAATGCCGGAGTTGATGCAATTAGACAAGGGAAAATCGATGATGCGAAATTTACCCCCGAACGGGACCGAGGGTTTGGCGCGCCAGGTGGTCAGCGGACCCAGTCGAGAACCCCGGCCGCCGGCAAGAATAAGCGCCAGGGTATCCTTGGTCAGATGACTGATAAAACGTGGTAAACGATCGGTTTCCATGACAGATGATTGTGCTTTGTATGAAATGTTAGAGTGATATCTTAAGGACCGATCAGAATGGTTTACAATACACCTTTCGCATAGGCTAAGACGACATGATCTATCCCCTAATCCTACAGAAAATCAATGTATTTTAGGTGAAAACCATTTCCACCAATAGATGAACGTAAAATTCTCAACCACAAGCAGCACCTCCCCCCTACCCGGCGATCTGCAAAAGATCATCGAAGCCCGCCACCATGCGCCTACGGAAGTACTTGGCTTACACAAGATAGACGATAAAAAAGAACGAATCCTGGTCTTCCGCCCCGACGCCCATAGTGTTCGAATTGGTGATCAAGGGCCGGCGCTGCGAAGGCTCATGGGTAGCGACCTGTTCATCTGGTCGGGCGCCCCTGGCAGCATAAAACGCCATTATCGTATCCGTTGGATCGATACCCAGGGTAAAGCGCATAACAGCTATGATGCATACGACTTCAAACCACAATTATCCGATTACGATCTGCACCTGTTCAGCACCGGAAAGCACTGGCATTTATATCGCATATTAGGCGCCCACCCTCACCAAATAGACGGCATCAAGGGTGTATTATTCTCCGTCTGGGCCCCCAACGCCGGGCGAGTCAGTGTCATCGGAGACTTCAACAACTGGGATGGGCGTGTTCACCCCATGACTGCACGGGGCAAGAGCGGGGTATGGGAGCTGTTCATCCCCGAGTTGAACGTCGGCATGCTTTATAAATTCGAGATCCGCAATCGAGACAATGGCGCCATTCTGACCAAATCCGACCCCTATGCCCAGCAAGTTGAGATACGCCCGAGAACCTCATCCATCGTTGCCCCGAACTCACGCTATGCATGGAACGACGCCCAGTGGCTGAAACAGCGCGAAACCGCAGACTGGCAACACCTGCCGATGTCCATCTACGAAATTCATCTGGGGTCCTGGCAGCGCAATGCGCAAGACGGCTTCCTTAACTACCGGGAGCTGGCCGAAAGACTGGTGGACTATGCCAAATCCCAGGGATTCACACATATCGAGCTGCTGCCCATCACTGAACATCCCCTGGACGCCTCCTGGGGATATCAGACTACGGGCTATTTTGCACCCACCAGCCGCTTTGGAACGGCGGACGAGTTTCGTTATTTCATCGATCACTGCCATCGCCAGAATCTGGGAGTGATACTCGACTGGGCACCTGCCCATTTCCCCAAAGACAGCCATGGTCTGGCATATTTTGATGGCACGGCACTCTATGAACATGCCGATCCGCGCCGCGGCGAACACCGCGATTGGGGCACGCTCATCTATAACTATGGCCGTAAGGAGGTCAAGAACTTTCTGCTTGCCAGCGCCATGTTCTGGCTGGAAGAATTTCACATCGACGGCTTGCGAGTCGATGCGGTGGCCTCCATGCTCTATCTGGATTATTCGCGGGAGCAAGGCGACTGGTTGCCCAACAACCATGGCGGCAATGAAAACCTGGAGGCTATCGAGTTCTTACGCGAGTTAAACAATGTCACTCAGAGGGAATGTCCCGGCAGCCTGATCATCGCCGAAGAGTCCACCGCTTGGCCCCAGGTCACCCGCCCCAGTTGGCTGGGCGGTTTGGGATACGCCATGAAATGGAACATGGGCTGGATGCACGATACGCTACTCTATATGAGCAAGGATCCGATCCATCGCCACTATCATCAAGACCAGATCACCTTTAGCCTGCTATATTCATTCACGGAGAATTTCGTCCTACCGCTTTCTCATGACGAGGTGGTTCATGGCAAGGGCTCCATGCTCAACAAGATGCCGGGGGATCAGTGGCAACAGTTCGCCAATCTGCGGTTGTTGTATACCTATATGTTTACCTACCCTGGAAAAAAACTGCTGTTCATGGGCAATGAATTCGCCCAGCCCGGAGAGTGGAATTTCGACCAGAGTCTTGAATGGCAGGTACTGGAAGATCCGTTACACCGGGGTCTACAGTCCCTGGTTAGGGAACTGAACCGATTGTATCGCGAACGATCCGCATTGCATTACCATGACTTTAGCTCTGAAGGCTTTGAATGGATCGACTGTCATGATGCCGTTCAATCCGTGTTGAGCTATCAACGCAAAGGCCTTGAGGAACTCGCTATAATAGTGCTGAATTTCACCCCGATACCGAGGCATGCCTATCGCCTTGGTGTACCCAAGGGCGGTATCTACCGGGAATGCCTCAACTCCGACTCCTCTTTCTTTGGCGGCAGCAATGTCGGCAACACCGGAAAGGCGGTTGCCGAACCCAAACCCTGGATGGGCCATCCCTGGTCGCTCAATCTGACCCTCCCGCCACTGGCCGGGCTCATATTGACTCTTGATGATTTTACCCATGACCAATGAGTATAAACCCAGGAGCAACTGAAACATTGAAAATCCTGTTTGCCAGTAGCGAAATCTATCCGCTGATCAAGACCGGTGGCCTTGCCGACGTAGCCGGCAGCCTACCTACTGCGCTGAGATCCATGGGCGATGATGTCAGGCTCATCATGCCCGCCTACGGTGATGCAGTCGCCAAGGCAGGCAAACTCAAATTGGTAGCCAAACTGGGCCTCATAGGCGGCAGCGTAACCCTCCTGCAGGGATGCATGCCGGATACCGGGGTACCCCTCTGGTTAGTCGATACTCCAACATTTTTCGACCGCCCGGGCAATCCTTATCTCAATGCTGACGGTAAGCCTTGGGCAGACAATGCCGAACGCTTCGCACTCTTTGCCCGCGCCGTGCTCACGGTCGCACAGAACCGCTCGGGCTTGAACTGGAAACCTGAAATCATCCATTGCAATGACTGGCAAACCGGACTGATACCGGCATTGTTATATAGACAATCAAAACGGCCAGCGACGGTATTTACGATACACAACCTTGCTTACCAGGGTCTTTTCCCCTATGAGACCTTCATTTCACTACACTTACCGGCCTCCTTATGGTCCTATGAAGCACTGGAATTTCATCGCCAACTTGCTTTCATCAAGGGCGGACTCGCCTTCGCCGACCAGATTAGCGCCGTTAGCCCAAACTATGCAAATGAGATCCAAACAGCTGAATACGGCAATGGTTTGGATGGTCTGCTGAAATACCGTCGGAACGATCTGACAGGCATTATCAACGGTATCGATACCGAGACCTGGAATCCTGCGACCGACCCCAACCTGAGCCAACCGTACGACGCCAACAGTCTTCAAGATAAAGCCCTAAACAAGACCGCTTTGCAGCGACTCATGCAATTACCGCAGGATTCACAAGCGATGCTTATCGGCTCAATCGGCCGGTTGGTGCATCAAAAGGGCATCGATCTGCTCCTGCAGGCCCTACCCCGCCTGATTGAAATGCCCGTGCAACTGGTCATTCTCGGCAGTGGCGATCCCCACTACGAGGATGCCCTGCGGGAATGGTTAATTAAGCATCCTCAGCAGATTTCCGTTAAAGCCGGCTATGACGAGGCCTTGGCACATCAGATCGAAGCCGCGGCGGATGTGTTTCTCATGCCCTCCCGATTTGAGCCCTGCGGCTTAAATCAGATGTACAGTCTGCGTTACGGTACCCTACCCGTGGTCAGGATGACGGGGGGTCTGGCCGATACGGTCATCGACACCACACCCGAGAGCTTGTCAGCGGGTACCGCGACTGGATTTTGCTTTCACGAAACCGAAAGTCAGTCGATGCTATCGGCTCTCTCCAGGGCGATAGAACTCTATCAAGACAAGGACACTTGGCGTATCCTGCAACAACGCGGTATGGGTCAGGACTTCTCCTGGAAACAAAGCGCTCAACAGTACCGTGAGCTGTATCAGGGCTTGTTACGCAAATATTTCTAAGTACTGTGTCCGACAATCCACCAAAGGACAATCAGTTCTGCATGGAATCCGAATTCCCCCTAAATGACAATATTGTGCATCTCAACCATGCCGGTGTTGCCCCTTGGCCCAAACGCACGATAGAAATAATCCATGGGTTTGCAAAGGAGAATATGCACCGGGGGTCGCAACGATACAAGCAGTGGCTCAAGATTGAACAAGCCCTGCGCGAACAATTGCGTCAATTGATAAATGCACCCTCAACAGACGACATCGCTCTGCTGAAAAGCACCTCGGAGGCACTTTCCACGATTGCCTTCGGCATTCCCTGGAAAAAAGGGGAAAATATCGTTATTGGCCGGCAAGAATTCCCATCCAACCGTATCGTTTGGCAAGTCCTCGAGCAGCGCTATGGTGTGAAGGTGCATATGGTTGATCTGGACAGCACCTCGGTTGCGGAAGATGCCGTATTGGAGCGAATCGATCACCGCACCCGTCTGGTGGCGCTGAGCTCGGTTCAATATGCCAGTGGACTGAGAATGAATTTGGAGCGCGTCGGTGCATTCTGCAGGGACCACGGTGTGCTGTTCTGTGTCGATGCCATACAAAGCCTCGGAGCCGAACCCTTTGATGCACAGCGTATCCATGCCGATTTCGTCGTCGCCGATGGACATAAATGGATGCTGGGGCCGGAGGGCGTCGCCCTGTTTTACTGCGCCGCCCAGCACCGCAATGGGCTACGTCTGCATCAATACGGATGGCACATGGTGCAAAACCGTGACGATTTCCAAAGCCTTGACTGGAGGCCCGCCACCGACGCGCGGCGTTTCGAATGCGGAAGCGCCAATAATCTAGGCATCCATGCCCTGCACGCCAGCCTGGGTCTACTGCTGGAAAACACCATCGAGGCGATTCATAAAAGGCTTTGCGCCAACGTTCAATACCTCATCGATGGACTGGATGCACTGGGTTTGGAATTGATCACTCCGCGGCCACAACCAAAACGCGCTGGTATCGTCACCTTCCGCCACCCTGAAAAACATTCACATGAGATCTATCGGCAACTCCAACAACAGGGGATTTTGTGTGCCCCGCGGGCCGGCGGAATCCGCTTTTCCCCACATTTCTATACCCCTCACCGCGCTATGAATAGAGCCTTGAATCTACTCGAAAACGCCCTTGCATGAGCAGTTCTTCGTTTAGGCTATTTCAACTGTCTACATCAACTCTATCCGCTTTATAAATCCTTTATATTAAACCGCTAAGCCATTTTGCCTCTATACAGATATATGAGATAAATATTACGATCTGAACACCCTTTATTTTCTATGGTCTATATTTCTTGTTATTACTCTGTCGATAGCCCGAATGGCTAAGAATTCGAAGCCTACAAAGACTGAAGACAGGTTATTTGTAGCAACCTAGTGCTCTATCAATGTAAGTATGCGAGTTCAGTTAGCTTGTCAACGTTCACGGTAAGGCGCGTCTCGCAATTAATGGCCCATTCCCTTATCAAGAGGCGCAACGCCGTCCGCGGACGTTGACAAGCTAACCCGAAGGGCGTCCCTGTGGTGGTCCCGCCGCGGC
>JAAEPA010000954.1 GCA_024222475.1 Gammaproteobacteria bacterium
ATCACCGATACCCGCGACAAAACCTGGAGCTACGACTACACTCAACTGACCCTGCCCGCCTCACCCTTCATCCTGTCCAAAGTGACCGATCCGGACAGCCGGATTGTCGAACAGACCGCATTTGACGATCTGGGCCGGGCCATCAGCCAGACCTTCCGGGGTGAATATGTGGGCATTACCTACCACGATGACGGCCGGCGCAGCATCACCGACGGCCTGGGCCGGGTCATGACCCACACCTACAACAGCCAACTGCTGCTGGTCGGCACGACCGATGCTCTGGGTCAAGGCGAAAGCTTTGCCCTGGATGAAAACTACAACCGGACCGAAAGGCGGGATAAGAACAACAATCCTCCAACCACTTATGCCAAAACCGAGATGGGGCAGACCACGGCTATTATGGATGCGCTGGGCAATTTGACCCAGTTTGAGTATAATGATAACAATAACCTGACCCAATCTATCGACGCCGGGGGTAAGGTCACCAAAAACCTGTACGATGGCCGGAATAACCTTATCTCGACCACGAACGCATTGGACCAAAGCACCTTTTATGCCTATAACACCCGCGGACAGGTAACGACTGTAACCGATGCCAACAACAATATTACCCGCTATGGCTACGACGCTCTCGGCCAGCGCACGGTGATTACCAATGCCCTGGACCACGTCACCCGCTACGAGTATGATAACCTGGGCCGGCTGGTCAAGACCACTGATTCTCAGGGCAAAGTGACCGTCAATGAATATGACGACGGCGATAATCTGGTAAAAGTGATCGAGAATGCCCATCCGACCGAAACCACCCAGAACTATCTGAACCAATATAACCTGGTCACCGCATATAGTTATGATGGCATTGGCCGGCGGGAGACCACCACCGACACTCTGGGGCAGGTCAAGCGTATTGTCTATGACGATGCCGGACGCTTGTGGCGCAGTATTGAAAACGAGCATCCCACTGAAACAACCCAGAATTACCTGAACCAATATAACCTGTTTACTGACTTTGTTTACGATGAAGCCGGTAACATCACCGGCGTTATCGATACTCTGGGCCGCGAAACCCGGACGGAGTTCGATGCCCGCAACCGCATCGACCGGATTATTGTCAATTACGTGAATGGGGTCTATGATTCCGCCGTACCGGATGAAGATATCATCACCCAATATGGCTATGATGCCAACGGCAACCAGATCAGCGAGATTGACCCGTTGGGCCGCGAAAGCCGGACCGAGTACGACGAGCTGAACCGGGTCAAACGCACCATTGTCAATTATAAGGACGGCGTGTACGATCCGGCCAAGCCTGACGAGGACTTGATCACCAGCTACACCTACGATGAAGTGGGTAACCAGAAAACCGTCACCGATCCGCTGAACCGGGTGACCGCTAATACCTATGACGATTTGAACCGGGTATTGATCATCACTAACCCCCTCAGCGGCACTATCAGCTACAGCTACGATGCTGCCGGCAACAAAAAGACGATGACCGATACCGAAAGCCGGGTGACTACCTACGGCTATGATGATCTAAACCGGGCCATTACCGTAACCAACGCTCTCAGCGGCCAAATCACCACTGCCTTTGATGAGACCGGCAACCAGGTTAGCGCCACCGATGCCGAGAACCGCATCACCCGTTATGGTTATGACAGCCTCAACCGGCGGACGGTCATTACCAATGCCTTGGGGCAAGCTACCTACAAAGAGTATGATGCCGGGGGACGATTGGTCAAGACTACCGATCCCAAAGGCCAGGTCACCCTGAATGAATTTGATACCAATGATAACCTTATTCGGGTTACTAAAAACTATCTGGCCGGGCAGCCGCAAAATTACCAAAACGAGTACAACCTCGTCACCGAATACGCCTACGACCCCACCGGCCAACCGACCGTTATTATCGACACCTTAGACCGGGTGACCGTGCGCGAATATGATAAGGGCAGCCGGGTGACCCGCCAGATTGTCAATGATGTGGACGGCGTCTACAATCCGGCCCAACCCGATGAAGACATCATCACCCGCTATAGCTACGACGCCAACAGCAACATCCTCAGCAGCATCGATGCCCTGAACCGCGAA
>JAAEPA010000955.1 GCA_024222475.1 Gammaproteobacteria bacterium
CCATTTTAATCGGGAGGTCCTTCAATAACCCAGACAATATCTCAGGAGACCACTCTGCTTCAATATCCTCACCATCCTCCCCATCGTCGAATACAGCCTCGACACATCGCCTTAGCAACAACTCACTTCCGGCCTGAACATCTGTACTTGCCCTAAGCGCCGCCGCTACCTGATCAATCCCGGTTGGCAAGCGGAAGCGAACACGATATTTTCGGTCGGCGCTCTCTATCGTATCTTCATATACATGTTCAGGTTTTTGATAGGTTGGTTGTAACAAGTCACTCACGCTGAGTTCAATATCCATAAGCTCACTACAACCTGCTTGAGGGCAATTAAGTACGCACTGCATCCGTTCCCCCATGATCAAACGCCGGAGATGTAAAAGTAACGCCTCGCGATCACCAACTGTAAGCCTCCATACCGCGTCAGCTGTTACTTCTTCAACACCGTCCATACTGGTAATACAACGGTTCAACAAGTTCGTTATACGGTTAGCCGGAAAAGTGGCGCTGGACGGCTCAGCAATATATTCTTCATCAAAACCTGTAAGCATGCGCAGCTCTACGTTCCGATAATGCGCCCCATCTATCCAGTAACCGTTTGGTAAGGCAACCTGTTCAACCCTATCCTTCAATATTAATCCTCAGGCTCAGTATGACTTGGCTCTGTTGGCTCGGTGGTCTCATAATCCCGCTCCCATCCTTCGTTTTCCAGCTTTAAGGTCTGAATGGCTATAGCATTAGCGCTTGCATCAAGTTCAGGAAAAGCCTGATACTCAGAAACCCAGCAACGAAACACTTTATAAGCGATGGCGAGTTGGCCAGCCTCGTTATAAATCTCAATGATAAGATCCTTGCGGAAATCTTTTAAAGATACTTCACTACCCAACCCTGAACCAAAGTTCCAAACCTTATTGGCCCATTTCTCGAATTCGGTGTCATGAGTCACGCCTCGTTCCAGAGTGATCGCTTCGTACTTGCTCTGGCCAGGTGTTTTGCGCACTGTACTGGGGTCTCCTCCTTCACGCCAATCAGTACTCTCCGTAGTCCGTTTCAAAGCGCCAACTTTGCTGACACCGGCTACATATTTTCCATCCCACTTTACACGAAACTTGAAATTCTTATACGGATCAAATCGGTGTGTATTTACACTAAACTGTGCCATATTTTTCTCCTTTATGTCTCTATCTGACCAGCTAATTGTTGTATTCTAATTATTACAAACTCGGCCGGTTTAAGCGGCGCAAATCCTACGAGTATGTTAACGACACCCAGGTTTATATCATTCTGTGTAGTTGTTTCAGAATCGCACTTTACGAGATATGCGTCCCTGGGCGTTGTCCCTTGAAATGCCCCCTGCCGAAATAGATTATGCATAAAAGTCCCGACATTTAACCGGATTTGGGCCCAGAGTGGCTCGTCATTCGGTTCAAACACCACCCACTGTGACCCTCGAAACAGACTCTCTTCAATGAAAAGAGCTATACGCCTGACAGGCACGTATTTCCATTCTGACGCCATCTGATCGGCGCCAACCAACGTTCTGGAACCCCAGCACACATTACCGTAAATATCGAAATTACGCAGACTATTTAAACCAAGAGGATTCAACTGGCCAATTTCCGGATCGGTGAGTTTATAATCCAGGTCCGGAACATTACGGAGCGCAGCTTCAATACCGGCTGGAGCTTTCCACACCCCTCGCGTGGCATCGGTGCGGGCATAAAGTCCGGCAACTGTGCCACTGCCGCCAACACTCTTTAAGCGGTAGTTGTTGAGAGGATCGGGAATCCGGGGCCGTGGAAAATATGCCGCCGCGTTTCGATTCCGTAATAACGCATTATCATCAAGCCAGTCTCTGGCATCCTGCAGGTTGTTAGTAGCCTCCGGTATGTCGATGATAAGAAACGCACGACGCTCCTCGCAATAAGCCAGGGCTTCACTGTAAACCGCCTGCATTGGATTCGAATCAAGATCTGCCGCCCTCGGAATACAGAGGATGTTGAAGAGATCTACATCCTCCAGTGCATACATGCCCGACTTATTTGGATCGCGGATGCCGCGAAGTTCTGTGGCTGTTGGCGGATTTCCGTTGGCGCCGGTTGTGCCACCTACCTGTAACCCGGTACTTGTCGTGCTTCCCAATGAGTATTGCTGGACGTTGGCAGTAGCGCCGACCAGGCCCACGTCGGTAGCTGGCGTACCGGCATTGTCCGCAAACGTTAAAAGTGTATGTGCGTCAAAGCCGCTTCCCGAACGACCGGCCAGTACGCGAAACTGTGTTCCGATTAGCTGAACCGTAGCACCGGTCAAAAGGGGTTCTGGTGCTGCAAGAGGCGGTACAGCTCCTCCGGCTGAGCGGATTGCAGATTCGAGCACGCGCCTAACTTGGGCAAGTGATGTCAATGGCGGTGTGAATTGTACAGTTGCAATTACCGATCCCCCGGGATAAGTGATCGTGAACCTCTCGTTTTGGGTTAAGTTCACCACAGCGTTGGAACCTGCGGGTGAGGCATCTGTTCCGACCGTACCCGTTTGGGCTGGACGTGTAGTTGTGTCGGTTGGTGGTGTGAGTTTTTCAACCTGTATCAGCTTCGATCCGTCATTCACCACATCCTCGACAAAGTTCGTGTCAGTAGGATCCATGCTAAGATTCCGATAGGCTTCTGTCTGAACGATAATTTGCCGGCCGTCCTGGAATATTACTTCACTCACCGTTAGATTGAAAGAGGTTGCAGGTGTCGAAGTATTGTAGTCCACATCAATCCGGAGATTGTTACCCCAAGTACCAGGATCGTCGACAGAAGACCCTTTCAGGAGACGACCCGCTGTAACCTCGATCACACTAACGGTAGTACTCGTACTGTCTACACCTTGAAAAACCACATCTGCAGTCTCAAGGTTTGTGGGCTCTGCAGTACGAATTACCCAGGCCTCTGTACCACCATTTAAGAAAAACTGCTGAATAGCATAACTTGCCTCACTATCATTGTGAAGCCCACCGAACTCGCGTTGAAAATCTCCCATGTTGAAAATCTGGACTGCCTGGTCCATTGGACCACGGGCAAAATAACCAATGAACGCTGCAACGGAAGTCGCTACGCCGACAATTGTGCGCACACCGCTTGGCACTTCCTCGATATAAACGCCCGGGTATGTAGGTGTAACTGGCATGGTACACTCCTCCTTTTTAAAGATCTATCATTTTTATACAAGACTACTCGCAACTACTAAGTTGCTTTACGTCCTACAAGAATATGAATCTCGGCATTTTCGGCTATGGCGCTTGAAAAAAAGAGACTTGTGGGCGCTGCCGCATCTAGAAGGCCGACAGCTCCCTGTCCAGCTAGTACGTGTGGCTTATCAAGCTCGATACCAGGATTCGCGTTTGAATTCACTTTATAGGTCAAACCGCTATCATATCGATTGGAGGTGATTGTAAGAAGGCTCACCTGCCCTGTTCCACCCGGTTGCACCTCAACCTCTTTGTCCGTATCAGCGCCTGACGCGTCTCCCGTTCCACGAATAGTTACCTTGATTGAGTCATATGCCTCAACCTGAATATTCTGGGAAGCCGATATTTTGGGCCCCCCGGAAATCTGAACATCTAAAGACAAACTAATATTCTCAGACATTTTTCCAATTTCTCCTTTCTTTTTTTATAGCTAGTTAAATAGTCATGCATTTATAGACTACATATCTCGCAAACCATTTCTTTAATAAATATAATTGTAATTTTATTATGAAATGTAAACACAGCTCCGCCGTGTGAGTTACATAAAACTTAAATGTAA
>JAAEPA010000956.1 GCA_024222475.1 Gammaproteobacteria bacterium
AAAATTAAGGAGGTTTTTCTTATGAAAGGGAAAGTATTCGTTGCAGTATTCGTCGTTCTGTTGCTCCTCTCGTCGCCTTTCGCCGTCTTTGCCGAGGAAAGTGTTGTGCTGTATTCAGCACACAACCAGGCGATCATCGACGTCATGGCGCCGCGCTTCGAGGCAGCTACCGGCATCCAGGCAGATGTGATAAAGCTGGGTTCAAGCGAGGTAGTCGCCAGAGTCAAGGCCGAGAAGAACAATCCCCAGTGCGACGTCATCTGGAGCATCGGCGGGGAGCAGTTGGAAGCAAATTCAGACCTGCTTGAGAGCTATACGCCGAAGGACTGGGATAAGATCGACGATGTGTTCAAAGTGGGTACCAAGTGGCTGCCCTACACAGGGATCGTCATGGTCTTCATTGTGAACACCGAGGCTGTACCAGAGGACCAGACGCCGAAAAAATGGACGGATCTGAGTGATGCCAGATTTAAAGAGTTGATATCCTCCGCCCGAGCGGATAAATCCGGATCGTCCTATATGCAGTTGGCCACAGTGCTGAGCATCTATAAAGATAAGGGTTGGGATGTGTACAAGGGTATTCTTGCCAATTTTATGCTTTCCGCCAAGTCTAGCGCAGTATCTCGGTTTGTCAATGATGGGGAAGCGTCTGTCGGGATTACCCTGGAGGACAATGCCTACCTCTTTGTGAAGGGTGGGGGCCCGGTAAAGATTGTGTATCCTGAGGACGGTACCACCGCAGCGCCAGACGGGATCGCCCTGGTTAAAGATGCGCCTCACCCGGATGCGGCCAAACAGTTCATCGATTGGGCGCTTTCCAAAGAGACCCAGGATTTTCTGGTTGAACAGATGGGCAGAAGGCCGGTTCGCACTGATGGCGCCATCTCCCCTGATCTTCCTCCTTTGAGCAAGATCAAAACCGTTCCCTACGACTTTGCCTGGTCAGCGGGCAGCAAGAAGGAGTTCGTCGCTAAGTGGACAGAACTGGTTCAGGAACTCGGGCTGTAATCTAAAATCCGGACAACTGTGCGATCCCCGGCCCGGGGATCGCATTATTTTTTTAAGGATCGTATATGGCTTCTATTCGGCTT
>JAAEPA010000957.1 GCA_024222475.1 Gammaproteobacteria bacterium
ACAGCGAGGAATTTCTGAGTATTTGTAAATCAGCTTGAGGATCGAGGTCATTGACCACCCTATACATGATACTGCTGGCAGTTGACGTACTGCTGGCCATGGGGATCATTTCCCTGGTACTGTTGCAGCATGGTAAAGGGGCCGATGCCGGTGCGGCATTTGGCAGCGGTGCCTCGGCTACCGTGTTCGGTGCCAAGGGGTCCACATCTTTCCTGAGCAAGGCCACCGGTGTCTTAGCCGCCTTGTTTTTTTTAAATAGTTTGTCTCTGGCCTATCTCGCGGCCCATCGGGACACCGAACAAAGTATTGTCGAAAAACTGTCGGCGCCATCCAGTTCACTGCCAAGCAGTGACCCAGGGCAAGGGCAGTCGGCGGCGGATGTGTCTGCAGAGGAGTCAGTGGTTCCAGCTGCGGCTGAGAAACCTGCCGCGGACGTGCCAGGAGCAACCTTTGATGACGTCCCCATGATCGATAGTACGGGTTCATCGAACCCGCGCGAAGGCTTCCCGGCAGATGTGCCGAACCAGTAATTTGTCACTATGTGTTTGGTGGCTTATAAAACATGCTGATGGAAAGATAACGATCTCCCATTAGCTTCTCGTTCGCCGATGTGGTGGAATTGGTAGACACGCTGTCTTGAGGGGGCAGTGGCGCAAGCTGTGCCGGTTCGACTCCGGCCATCGGCACCAATTACTCGCGCTGCGAGTCTGTTGGACTGCAGTAGCGAATGCGAGTGCTGTATGCCGCTCGATAATTGGGCGACTCAGCTAGTTATCACTGATGTTTTTTTTGATGAATATTGGTGGTAATAATGGTATCATCGTTGGATGCCTCGTAGGAAAACCAATTAGAATAAGAGGCTCATCGTTTTCCTGCCTGATCGTTTTTCATTTTAGTGAATTCCATTCGCCTCGCCTTGTCTATATTCGTTGTGTTGGAATACAGCGGCCAAGATTTTTAATACTGGGGAAATGTTAGAGAACTACCTGCCAATCTTGATCTTTCTCGCCATTGCTCTCGCCATTGGTCTTGTCGCCAGGGGCTTGGGTTCGGTTCTGGGCCCACGTCGACCGGGTCAAGCAAAGGATTCGCCGTACGAATGCGGATTTGAGCCCTTTGAAGACGCGCGTATGAAATTCGATGTGAGATTTTACTTGGTAGCAATCCTGTTCATCATCTTTGACCTAGAGATCGCCTTTCTTTTTCCTTGGGCCGTGGTGCTCGACGATATCGGCCTGTTCGGCCTGATCGCGATGGCCGTGTTTCTTGGCATCTTGATTATCGGTTTTATCTATGAGTGGAAAAAAGGAGCACTGGAATGGGAATAGAGGGTGTTCTTGAGAAGGGGTTTGTCACCACCAACGCGGATAAATTGATCAACTGGGCCCGCACCGGTTCGATGTGGCCCATGACCTTCGGTCTCGCTTGTTGTGCGGTAGAGATGATGCAGGCGGGCGCATCCCGTTATGATCTCGACCGCTTCGGTATCTTGTTTCGCCCCAGTCCCAGACAGTCGGATGTCATGATCGTAGCGGGAACGCTGGTCAACAAAATGGCACCTGCCTTGCGCAAGGTATATGAGCAAATGGCTGAACCACGTTGGGTCATTTCCATGGGCTCCTGCGCCAACGGGGGTGGGTATTATCATTATTCCTATTCCGTCGTTAGGGGTTGTGACCGGATCATTCCCGTGGACGTTTATGTGCCCGGTTGCCCACCTACCGCGGAGGCCCTGCTTTATGGCATCTTGCAGTTGCAGAACAAGATACGCAATACCAATACCATCGCCCGCTGATACCCATGAGTGATCGTTCCGCTGCCTTAGTCGAGTCTTTGCAGGATCATTTTGGCGACCGTATCGACAAACTTCAATCGACTCGACATGGAGTGATCTTAGAGGTTTCTCCAGCGCATTTGTCGGCGATCTGTCAGACCTTGCGGGATGAATTTAAGTTCGAGATGTTGATGGATCTCGCCGGGGTCGACTATATGGCCTATGGTGTTGCTGAATGGAGCACCGAGGATTCCACTCGCGAGGGGTTTAGTCGGGGCGTCCAGAGTAAGACATTTGGCCGATTCAGTTTTCACGATGCTCCTCCCTTGGATCAACATACCGGCCCTCGCTTTGCCGTAGCCTACCAGCTGTTGTCAATCCAGCGTAATCAGCGCCTGCTGCTCAAAGTCTACTGCACTGATGATGCTCTGCCGGTTGTGCCTTCTGTTGCCGATTTATGGAGTGCCGCGAACTGGTACGAGCGCGAGGCCTTTGATCTATACGGTATTATATTTGAGGGGCACCCGGATCTGCGTCGTATTCTCACCGATTATGGTTTTATCGGTCATCCCTTCCGCAAGGATTTTCCGTTGATCGGCAATGTGGAAATGCGCTACGACGAGCAGCAGGAACGGGTGGTATACGAACCCGTAAGTGTTGAACCCCGAGTATTGGTGCCAAGGGTCATACGAGATGATCACCGATATTTAGATAACACCAAAGGAAGCAAGCGTACCGATGCCTGAAATTCGCAACTACACCATGAATTTTGGACCGCAGCATCCCGCGGCCCATGGCGTGCTGCGTCTGGTACTGGAACTGGACGGGGAGGTCGTGCAGCGTGCCGATCCCCACATCGGGTTGCTGCATCGTGCTACTGAAAAGCTGGCGGAAAGCAAGCCCTATAATCAGAGCATCGGTTACATGGATCGCCTGGACTATGTATCCATGATGTGTAACGAACACGGCTATGTCATGGCGATCGAGAAGCTCCTCGGGGTGGACGTACCGATTCGGGCCCAGTACATCCGGGTCATGTTCGATGAGATTACCCGCATACTCAATCATTTGCTATGGCTTGGTTCCCATGCCTTGGACGTGGGTGCCATGACGATCTTTTTATACGCCTTCCGCGAGCGCGAGGATCTCATGGACTGCTATGAGGCGGTATCGGGAGCAAGGTTGCATGCCACCTATTATCGTCCCGGCGGGGTCCACCGGGATTTGCCGGACAGCATGCCGCAGTACACGGAGTCTCGCTGGCATGGCAAACAGGATGTTAAGCGCTGGAATGAGGCGCGACAGGGCTCCTTACTTGATTTCATCGAGGATTTTACCGACCGCTTTCCAGCTTGCGTCGATGAATATGAGACCTTATTGACCGACAATCGAATCTGGAAGCAGCGTACCGTGAATATCGGGGTCGTGTCTCCCGAACGAGCGATGCAGCTCGGTTTCAGCGGCCCCATGCTGCGGGGCTCGGGGGTAGAATGGGATCTGCGTAGAAAACAACCCTATGAGGTCTACGACCAGCTGGATTTCGATATTCCGGTGGGTGTAAATGGAGACTGTTACGACCGCTATCTGGTGCGTATTGAAGAGATGCGACAGTCGAACCGAATCATCAAACAGTGTGTTGATTGGCTGCGTACTCATCCCGGTCCGGTAATGCTGGAAAATCATAAGATGAGCCCCCCGAGTCGAGAAGGTATGAAGGCCGATATGGAGGCGCTCATCCACCACTTCAAACTGTTTACCGAAGGCTATTGTTTGCCACCGGGTGAGGTATATGCGGCGCTGGAACATCCCAAGGGTGAGTTTGGTGTTTATCTGATTTCCGACGGCGCCAACAAACCCTATCGGCTCAAGATTCGAGCCCCCGGATTCGCCCATATCGCTGCCCTGGATGAAATGAGCCGGGGTCATATGCTGGCCGATGTGGTGGCCATTATCGGTACGCAAGATATCGTGTTTGGGGAGATCGATCGCTGATGGCCGAGCAAGCCTTGAACTCTAATGCTGAAAGACTCTCTGCGCATGTGCGTGAGGAGATCGATGACTGGCTGACGCGTTACCCCGATGACCAAAAGCAGTCAGCGATCCTGGCCGCATTGCGGGCCGTACAGCATGAGGATGGCTATCTCAGCGTCGAGAAAATGGATGCGGTAGCCGATTATCTGGGAATGCCTCAGATCGCGGTTTATGAGGTGGCCTCATTTTATTCCATGTACAGTCTCAAACCGGTGGGTCGGCACACCATTGCGGTGTGCACCAATGTTTCCTGCATGCTCTGCGGTTCGGACGATATCGTCGCCTACCTCGAAAATAAGCTGGGGGTGGATACCGGCGAGAGCACTGCTGATGGTAAGTTCTATTTAAAACGTGAGGAAGAATGTTTGGCCGGCTGCTGTGGTGCGCCCATGATGCAGGTAGATCATGTCTACTACGAGCATCTCACCCCTGAGAGAATCGATAAGATTCTCGACGACCTGGATTGATGGTGATGGTTAACGACGTCTGCTACCAAACCCTGCAATACAAGACGCCTTGGAGTCTTGAGACCTATCTCAAGTGTGATGGTTACCAGGCCTGGCGAAAAATTCTGAAAAAGGGGGTTTCTCCCGAAGAGGTTATCCAAGAGGTCAAGACCTCGAATCTGCGCGGTCGTGGTGGTGCGGGTTTTCCCGCGGGACTGAAATGGAGTTTCATGCCTCGCAAGGCCCCGGTGCAGAAGTATCTGGTGTGCAATTCTGATGAATCGGAACCGGGTACTTGCAAGGATCGTGATATCCTGCGATTTAACCCCCATGCCCTGGTCGAAGGTATGGCCATTGCAAGTTATTCTATGGGGGCCACGGTGGCATACAATTATATGCGCGGCGAATTCATGGATGAGCCCTATAAACGCTTTACCCAGGCACTGAAAGAGGCCTATGAGGCTGGCTATCTGGGGAGCGATATCCTCGGTTCCGGTGTTGACTTTGATCTCTATGCTACCTTGGGCGCCGGGGCCTATATCTGTGGTGAAGAAACCGCACTGCTGGAATCGCTGGAAGGTAAAAAGGGTCAGCCTCGTTTCAAACCTCCTTTCCCCGCCAATTTTGGTCTCTATGGCAAGCCAACCACGATAAATAATACCGAAACCCTCAGTTCCGTGCCGGCCATCATGCGCAACGGAGGGTCCTGGTTTGCCGAGTTGGGTATCCCGGGTAACGGCGGTGTCAAGTGTTTTTCAGTGTCCGGCCATGTAAACGATCCAAAAAATATCGAGATTCCGATGGGAATCCCGTTTGCGGAGTTATTGACACTGGCCGGTGGGATGCGTAATGGAAACGGACTCAAGGCGGTAATTCCAGGTGGTTCATCGGTGCCGGTGGTTCCTGGTGAAGTCATGATGGAGACCAATATGGATTACGACTCGGTCTCCAAAGCCGGATCCATGCTGGGCTCCGGTGCGGTTATCGTGATGGATGAGACCGCGGACATGGTTAAGGTCCTGCAACGTATCTCACGGTTCTATTTTTCTGAGTCTTGTGGGCAGTGCACTCCCTGTCGCGAAGGAACAGGTTGGCTTTACCGTATGCTGACTCGAATCGTCGAGGGCAAGGGACGTAGTGAGGATCTTGCGACCTTGGATGATGTGGCCGGCAAGATCGCGGGCAGAACCATTTGTGCCCTGGGTGATGCAGCGGCGATGCCGGTGCAGAGTTTCTTGAAACACTATAGTCACGAGTTCGAATACTACATAGAGCATGGCCACAGCATGGTAGCCGGCCCTGCCCAAGCGCAGGAAATAGAAAACGCCGCCCTGGGGTCGGGATAGTGGGATTACATCAATGGACATTTCTCCTAACTAGGGTGGTTCTATACCCATCCGTCATGGGTATAAAGACTAAAGACGGCCGAGTTCCTGGAATAAAAATTCGATAATGAGCGACGAACGGGTCAATCTAGAGATCAACGGTGTGCCGCTACAGGCCCAAAAGGGGTCCATGTTGATCGAGGCGGCGGATGAGGCGAACATCAGGATACCTCGATTTTGCTATCACCATAAGCTGTCCATAGCCGCGAACTGCCGCATGTGCCTGGTAGAAGTCGAAAGGGCGCCTAAACCCATGCCCGCCTGCGCGACCCCAGTGGCTGAGGGTATGAAGGTCTATACGCGATCGGCCAAGGCGCTGGCGGCGCAGCAGGCGACCATGGAATTTCTGCTCATCAACCACCCCCTGGATTGCCCGGTATGTGATCAGGGCGGGGAGTGCGAGCTACAGGATGTGGCCATGGGTTATGGTGAGGATGTTTCCCGTTATACCGAAAGCAAGCGGGTGGTACAGGATAAGGATATCGGGCCATTGGTCTCTACCGATATGACCCGCTGCATCCACTGTACCCGCTGTGTGCGATTTGGTGAGGAGATTGCCGGTATCCGGGAGATGGGGGCCACGGGACGGGGCGAATTTGTACGTATTGGCACCTATGTCGAAAAGGCATTGAGTTCGGAGTTGTCCGGTAATGTCATCGATTTGTGCCCTGTAGGGGCGCTCAACGCCAAACCTTCTCGGATGAGCGCAAGGGCCTGGGAGATGATCCAGCATCCGACGGTTGCCGCGCATGATTCGGTGGGCTCCAACCTCTATTTACATACGCTGCGCGGCCGGGTGGTGCGAGCCGTACCGCGAGATAATGAAGATATCAATGAGACTTGGATCTCCGATCGCGACCGATTCAGCTATCAGGGTTTGTATAGCGGGGACCGGCTCGAAAAACCAATGCTCAAGGTCGATGATGTCTGGCAGGAGGTCGATTGGGAGACGGCCTTGCAGGCCGTTGCTGATCGGCTGCGTAGTGTTTCTCCGGATCAGGTGGGGGCGCTGACGGCGTCCAACGTGACCCTAGAGGAGATGTATCTGCTGCAAGGACTGATGCGCGGTATCAATGTGCACAATATAGATCACCGCCTGCGCCAAACGGACTTCAGCGATCAGGCGCTAGCGCCTTTGTTTCCCTGGTTGGGCCAGTCCATAGAAGACTTGGAGCGCCTCAATGCGGTATTGATCGTGGGCTCTAATATTCGTAAGGAACAGCCCATCGTGGCTCACCGGCTGCGTAAGGCCTCTCTCAGAGGGGCTGATATCATGCTGGTCAATCCGCGGGATTTTGAATTCACCTTCGATGTTTCGGAAAAAATCATTGCTCAGCCCTGGTCGATGGTTGCCGGACTGGCGGGGATCGCCAAGGCCTTATTGAAGCTCGAGTCGGTCAAGAAGACGCCCGCGCCCTTTTCCAAATTGTTATACGGTGTCAAACCCACCCTGAGCCAAACGGCGATCGCCGCTAAACTCAGTAAGGCCAAGCGGGC
This sequence comes from Gammaproteobacteria bacterium, assembly GCA_024222475.1. Classification (GTDB taxonomy): domain Bacteria; phylum Pseudomonadota; class Gammaproteobacteria; order JAAEPA01; family JAAEPA01; genus JAAEPA01. The sequence goes on from JAAEPA010000957.1 coordinate 7,134, forward strand.
CAGTGTGCTGCTTGGGACCCTGAGTATCCATCACCCGGCATTCTCTACCCTGCGTGCGTTGACCTCGCTGATCGCCGAGCGTACCGAGGCGCGATTCGGTTATTTGCCCGAAGGAGCCAATACGGTCGGTGCCTGGTTGGCCGGCGCGTTGCCACATCGGCTCGCCGCGGGGCAGGACGATGTCGCTCCTGGACTGGATGCCGGCGCCATGCTCGGTAAGGCCCTGAAGGCCTATCTGCTATATGCCCTTGAGCCGGACTATGATTGTGACAATCCGATGGGAGCGGTGAAGACCATGGAAACCGCGGAATTCGTGGTGGTTTGTACCCCCTTCGCCAGTGAGACCACTAAACGGTATGCCGATGTGCTGTTGCCGATATCAACCTTCGTCGAGACCGCCGGCACATTTGTCAATGCCGAAGGGCGCTGGCAGAGTTTCCAAGGCGTGACAAATCCACCGGGTGAGGCAAGACCCGGCTGGAAGGTGTTGCGCGTGTTAGGCAATCTGTGCGAGGTGGACGGCTTCGAATATCAGTCATCGGAGCAAGTGCGCGACGAGTTGAAAGATCAGTTCAGTGGGTATTTGGAATTCGATAACCACCTTGGCCTCAATGGCGCCTTGGCAAAGCCCGCTCAGGATAAGGGTCTGATACGTGCCTGTGAGGTGCCTATCTATGCGCTGGATTCACTGGTCAGACGTTCCGCACCCTTACAACAGACTCCGGACTCAATACCGGCGGCTGTCTCTCTCAGCGCAGCGCAGGCCGAGACGTCAGGCGTGACCGGTGAGCAACAGGTTATTGTTCAACAGGATGACTATCAGGCCGAGCTGCCACTGACCATCGACGACAGTATTCCGTCGGGATGCGTGTGGATACCCGCGGGATTGGAGGGTAGCGCAGCACTTGGTTCCGGGGTAGGGTCTGTTAAATTGCTTAAGGTTCGAACCTAGATGATAGAGCTCTTCACATCCCTTTGGGCGAGTGTACCGACGGACGTGCAAGTGGTGACGCTGATCCTGATCAAGATCGTTGCGATAGTGATCCCCTTGATGATCAGTGTGGCCTATTTCACCTATGCCGAACGCAAGATCATTGGTTACATGCAGATGCGTATCGGTCCCAACCGGGTGGGACCGCGTGGTTGGTTGCAGCCCATTGCCGATGCGATGAAGCTGCTGTTCAAAGAGATCATCGTACCTACCAAAGCCAGCCGCACCTTATTTATTATCGCCCCCATCCTGACCCTTGCACCGGCACTTGCCGCTTGGGCCGTGATCCCCTTCGCCGACGGCTGGGTACTCTCGGATATCAATGCTGGACTGCTGTATATCCTGGCCCTGACCTCGTTGGGTGTCTATGGGGTGATCATCGCCGGTTGGGCCTCCAATTCTAAGTATGCACTGTTGGGGGCTATGCGTTCGGCGGCGCAGATCGTTTCCTATGAAATCGCCATGGGATTTGCCTTGGTGGGGGTATTGATGGCCAGTGGGAGCCTCAATCTGGGTGCCATCGTTCAGGCCCAGCAAGGTGGGGTGCACCACTGGTTCTGGCTGCCCTTATTGCCTTTGTTTCTGGTCTATTTTATTTCTGGAGTGGCGGAGACCAATCGTGCGCCGTTCGATGTCGCTGAAGGTGAATCGGAGATCGTTGCCGGTTTTCATGTGGAATACTCAGGTATGGGTTTTGCCGTTTTCTTCCTCGCCGAGTATGCCAATATGATCCTGATTGCGGCGCTCACCGCGCTGCTGTTCTTCGGCGGCTGGTTATCGCCCTTCGAGGGTCTTGCAGACGAGGTGCTTGACATTTTCTTGATTGGTGCCTTGCTGGATTCCGGGATCCACTGGTTCTTGCTCAAGACCGCTTTCTTCATGTTTTGTTTTCTCTGGTTACGCGCTACCTTTCCTCGTTACCGGTATGATCAGATCATGCGCTTGGGCTGGAAGGTCTTTATTCCCGTCACTCTGGTGTGGATCTTTGTCGAGGGTTTGGCCAGCGCGTTTCACATCGGACCCTGGTTTTCGGGAGGGGCGTGAAATGACAAGGGCAATTCGGCATTTCTTACAAAGCTTCTTGCTGTTGGAATTATTCAGGGGGTTAAGGCTCACCGGTCGTCGGCTGTTCAGCAGGAAATTAACCATTCAGTATCCCGAGGAAAAAACTCCTCAATCGCATCGGTTTCGCGGTCTGCATGCCTTACGCCGTTATCCCAATGGTGAAGAGCGCTGTATCGCCTGCAAGCTCTGCGAGGCGGTCTGCCCGGCATTGGCGATCACCATCGATTCTGAGCAGCGGGCTGACGGGACCCGGCGCACGACGCGTTATGACATCGATCTGTTCAAATGCATCTACTGTGGTTTCTGTGAAGAGGCCTGTCCGGTGGACTCGATCGTTGAGACCCGGGTTTTCGAATACCATTTCGAACAGCGAGGCGATCACATCATGACCAAAGAAAAACTATTGGCTATCGGCGAAAAACACGAGCAGCAGATCGCTGCCGACCGCGCCGCCGATGCGGCCTATCGGTGAGTCGGCAAAAATATTAACGGATTTACTGCGTTGATTCATCGGCGTAGGTAATCACATATCTGGATAGAATCTATTACTCGGTAATGACTTTTCAAGAGATAGTCTTTTATTTGTTTGCTTCTGTCATGGTGCTGTCGGCCCTGCGTATGATTACTGTACGCAATCCGGTCCATGCCGCATTGTTTCTGGTGCTGACCTTTTTTACCAGTGCCGCGCTGTGGTTGTTGCTGGAGGCTGAGTTTCTCGCCATAACGTTGGTGCTGGTCTATGTCGGCGCCGTGATGGTGCTGTTCCTGTTCGTAATAATGATGTTGGATATCAATGTCGCCAAGTTACGGGAGGGTTTTATTCATTTCCTGCCGGTGGGGGTCGTGGTGGCCCTTATCATGGTTACCGAGATGATACTGGTTGTCACCACGGGTGAGTTTACCGCGCAGCAACCCCAGCCCGCGGCTGCCGATTTCAGCAATATCGAGGCCCTAGGCAAGCTACTCTATACGGATTATGTCTATCCGTTCGAGATTGCTGCGGTCATCTTGCTGGTCGCGATCATCGCCGCCATCGCCTTGACCTTGCGCCGCAGACCCACAACGAAATATCAAAACCCAGCTAAGCAGGTACAGGTGCGAAGTCAAGACCGCGTTCGCCTGGTCAATATGAAAAGTGAAGAACAATGATGTACCGGTGACGGTAAATCGCCATCGATCATCCAAACGAATTTTCCAATGATCAATAAAATTAAATGGTATCTCTAACGCATTTCTTGGTGCTGGGGGCGGTGTTGTTCTCTCTCAGTGTGGCGGGTATTTTTCTGAACAGAAAAAACGTGATCATTCTGCTGATGTCCATAGAGTTGATGTTGCTATCAGTGAATATGAATTTCATTGCCTTTTCTCATTACTTGGACGATATGGCAGGTCAGGTTTTTGTATTTTTCATTCTTACCGTAGCCGCTGCTGAGGCGGCCATCGGATTAGCGATCCTGGTGGTGCTGTTTCGTAACCGCGGCACCATCAATGTCCAGGATCTGGACACTATGAAAGGCTAGCGCGGCATGCGATACATCTATCTCGCGATTCCTCTGGCGCCGTTGTTCGGCGCTATTATTGCCGGCTTGTTCGGTAGGCAGATCGGCCGCAAGGGGGCCCATACCGTCACCATCCTCGGGGTGGGTATCTCCTTTGTGTTGTCGTTAGTGGTCTTCAATCATACCGTGATCGGTGGCGCCGAGCCCTTCAATGAGGCGCTCTATACCTGGATGGTCAGTGACGGTATGCGTTTCGAAATCGGGTTTTTGGTGGATAGACTGACCGCCCTGATGATTACCGTAGTCAGTTTTGTTTCCTTGATGGTGCATATCTATACCATCGGCTATATGCATGATGACCCGGGTTATCAGCGATTCTTCAGTTATATCGCCTTGTTTACCTTCTCCATGCTGATGCTGGTGATGTCCAACAACTTTCTGCAGCTGTTCTTCGGTTGGGAGGCGGTTGGGCTGGTGTCGTATCTGCTGATCGGTTTTTGGTATACACGTAAAAGCGCGATCCGCGCCAATCTCAAGGCCTTTCTGGTCAACCGGGTTGGTGACTTCGGATTCCTGCTGGGTATTGCCGCGGTAGCGATGTATGCCAACAGTCTGGACTATGCCGAGGTATTTTCCCAAACGCCAACGCTGGCCACTCAGAGTATATCGATTTGGGCGGGCAGCGAATGGTCCGTGGTCACCCTGATCTGCATCCTGTTATTTATCGGAGCGATGGGTAAGTCGGCTCAGATGCCTCTGCATGTCTGGCTGCCGGATTCAATGGAAGGCCCCACCCCGATCTCCGCCCTGATTCATGCCGCGACCATGGTCACCGCCGGGATCTTTATGGTGGCGCGGATGTCGCCGCTGTTCGAGTTGAGCGAGACGGCCTTGAGCGTGGTCATGGTCATCGGCACCCTGACGGCGTTCCTGATGGGCTTGGTCGGGGTGGTGCAAAACGATATCAAGCGGGTTGTGGCCTATTCGACACTCTCTCAGCTGGGCTATATGACCGCAGCATTGGGGGCTTCGGCCTATGCCGCGAGTATCTTCCATCTGATGACCCATGCATTTTTTAAGGCGCTGCTGTTCCTAGCTGCCGGTTCGGTCATCATCGCTATGCACCACGAGCAGGACATGCGCAATATGGGAGGACTCAGAAAGTACCTGCCAATCACCTTCTGGACATCGCTTATCGGTTCTCTGGCATTGATCGGATTTCCCGGTTTTTCCGGTTTTTTCTCCAAGGACGCCATCATCGAAGCCGTACATGCCTCGCATCTTCCCGCGGCGGGGATGAGTTACTGGTTGTTGCTGATTTCGGTATTTGTAACGGCGCTGTACAGCTTCAGGATGTTCTTCCTGGTGTTTTTCGGTAAAGAACGCATGGATGAGCATACTCGGCATCATCTGCGGGAACCCCCGTGGGTGGTTACCTTTCCGCTGGTTATGCTGGCCGTTCCTTCGGTGGTCGCCGGATTGGTCGTCGGTCCGGTATTGTTCGGGGATTACTTCGGGGGTGCGATCACGGTGGCCGGCGCGCATGATGTGCTCGCCCATCTAGGTGAGAACTATCACGGAATAATCGGGTTTATTCTGCACGGCATCATGGCGCCGCCTTTCTGGTTGGCGATGGCCGGGTTGATCACGGCATGGTTGTTCTATTTGTATAGACCCGAATGGGCCGAAACGGTGAAGCGGCGTATGGCGATCATCCACGGGATCTTGGAACGAAAATACGGTTTCGACGAATTCTATGCGCTGGTTTTTGCCGGCGGTGGGCGTGCCGTCGGGCGTTTGCTGTGGCGCATCGGTGACGTCAAGTTGATTGACGGCCTCATGGTCAATGGCTCGGCCAAGACGGTCGCTTGGATCTCGTCCCGGATGCGCCATCTGCAGACCGGTTATTTGTACCACTATGCCTTTGCCATGATCATTGGCCTGCTGTTACTTCTCAGCCGGTTCTTGTTCGAATAAATGAAAGTTTCTTTGTACCCATGTTGAACGGGTATCCTACCAAGGTCGTTGACTAAGCAGGAAGAATTGGATGTTTGCTGATTGGCCATTATTGAGCCTGTTGATCTGGACGCCGATTATCGGTGCTTTGCTGGTGCTTGCCAGTGGTGAAAAGGGTGGGGTGGGTACTAAACGCCTGGCCTTGTCACTTTCGGTGATTACATTTGTACTGAGTATTCCGTTGTTCAGTGACTTTGACCGTACTACGGCTCAAATGCAGTTCGTGGAATTGGCCCCGTGGATCGAGGCCTTCAATATCAATTACCACCTCGGTGTGGATGGTATCTCCGTTCCTCTCATACTGCTGACGACATTTACTACGGTACTGGTGATCATCGCGGGTTGGGAGGTGATCAAGTATAGGTCTTCACAGTACATGGCCGCCTTTCTGATCATGGAAGGGCTGATGAACGGGGTGTTTTCCGCGTTGGATGGGATGCTGTTCTATGTCTTCTTCGAAGCGATGTTGATACCTATGTTCTTGATCATCGGTATTTGGGGGGGAGAGAATCGTGTCTATGCCACCATAAAGTTCTTTCTGTACACCTTTTTCGGTTCGATCTTCATGTTGGTTGCACTGATCTATATGTATACACAGGCGGGAAGTTTCGGCATCTTGGAATTTCATAGCCTAAGGTTGGGACATACCGAGCAGATTCTCATCTTTCTTGCCTTTCTCGCGGCCTTTGCCATCAAGGTGCCTATGTGGCCGGTGCATACCTGGCTGCCGGATGCCCATGTGGAGGCTCCCACCGGGGGGTCGGTTATTCTGGCCGCTATTTTGCTGAAGATCGGAGGGTACGGGTTCTTGCGCTTCAGCTTACCGATCACTCCTGATGCCAGCCATACCCTGGACTGGCTGATCATTTCGATGTCATTGATCGCTGTGGTTTACATCGGGTTTGTCGCCTTGGCGCAGCAGGATATGAAAAAACTCATCGCCTACTCGTCCATTGCACACATGGGTTTTACCACCTTGGGTATCTTTATCGTGTTCAGTATCGTTGAAAATACCGGGGCAAGCCAAGGGGCCGCCATGGGGATGGAAGGTGGTGTGGTGCAGATGGTATCGCATGGTTTTATCTCGGGTGCATTATTCCTGTGTGTCGGCGTGCTCTACGATCGTATGCACAGCCGGCAGATTAATGATTATGGTGGTGTGGTCAATACCATGCCCGTGTTTGCCTCGTTTTTTGTATTGTTCGCATTGGCCAACTCAGGGTTGCCGGGTACCTCCGGTTTCGTCGGTGAGTTTATGGTGATCCTGGCCAGTTTCCGCGCTAATTTCTTTTATGCCTTACTGGCGGCGAGCACCTTGATCTTAGGTGCGGCCTATTCCCTATGGATGATAAAAAGGGTGGTATTCGGTGACGTGGGTAATGATGATGTGGCCGCATTGCAGGATGTCAACCGGCGTGAGATTATCGTGCTGGGCGCCCTGGCCGTCGTGGTGCTGTTGATCGGGGTCTGGCCTGCGCCCTTGATAGATTTGATGCACGTCAGTGTGGAGAATCTATTGCAGCATATCGCCCTATCGAAGCTGTAGAAAACCTGCCATGAACATACCTATCCTGAACCTCACCCCGGTGATTCCTGAAATACTGGTGCTGAGCATGGCCTGCGTGGTCCTGCTGGCGGACCTCTATCTGAAAGAGAGTCAACGGGACCTGGCCTATTGGCTGACGCAAGCGACCCTACTGGCGGCATGGGTAGCGACCTTCGTATTGCAACCGGAAGAGCGTTTGCTGGTCTTCAATGGTCTCTATGTTGCTGATACCTTGGCGTATGTCCTGAAGCTTTTCATCTATGTCGTGGTGGCCGCGGTATTTGTATATTCACGTCAGTATCTGAAAGACCGCGCCTTGTATAGAGGTGAGTTTTACGTGCTTGGCCTGTTCGCAATGCTGGGAATGATGGTCATGGTCTCGGCGCATAATTTTCTTTCCATCTATCTGGGCTTGGAATTGCTGTCGCTGTCGCTCTACGCCATGGTGGCGATTGATCGGGATTCTCCCCGGGCCAGTGAGGCGGCGATGAAGTACTTTGTGTTGGGAGCGATCGCTTCAGGGATGCTGCTCTATGGCATGTCTATCCTGTATGGATTATCAGGAAGCCTGGACATCGCTGAGGTTAGCCAGTATCTGGCCCAACACACAGGCCACAGCGTGGTGCTGATCTTCGCCGTTTCCTTCGTCATCGTCGGTCTGGCCTTCAAGCTCGGTGCGGTTCCCTTTCACATGTGGGTCCCCGATGTCTACCATGGGGCGCCCACCGCGGTCACCGTGTTTATCAGTACAGCCCCGAAGATCGCGGCATTTGCCATGGTGATGCGGCTACTGGTTGAGGCCCTGGGTGGACTACATGCCGATTGGCAGCAGATGTTGGTGTTATTGTCGGTCTTATCCATGGCCATCGGCAATGTGATTGCCATTGCTCAGACCAACATCAAACGCATGTTGGCCTATTCAACCATCTCTCATGTCGGCTTCATCCTGTTGGGATTGTTGTCTGGTACGCAGGAAGGTTATACGGCGGCAATGTTCTACACACTAGTCTACAGCATCATGGCCGCGGGAGGTTTCGGTATGGTCTTGCTGCTTAGTCGCAAAGGGTTCGAGGCGGAAAATCTGGAGGATTTTAAGGGTCTCAATGATCGTAATCCCTGGTTGGCCTTGATGATGATGTTGCTGATGTTTTCCATGGCGGGGGTTCCCCCCACGGTGGGTTTTTATGCCAAACTTTCGGTGCTGCAGTCCGTGGTCAATGTAGATATGGTCTGGTTGGCAGTATATGCGGTCGTCTTTGCGCTCGTTGGTGCCTTCTATTACCTGCGGGTTGTCAAGCTGATGTATTTCGATTCACCACAGGATAAAACTCCCATATCACAATCCTGGGATGTCAGTGTCGTGGTGAGCGGTAATGGTTTAGCGGTATTGTTGTTAGGCATCTATCCCGGCGGGCTCATGGCCTTATGTGCCACGGCTATTGGCGGTTAGATTATCTATGACTGTCAATGAAGAGGAACAATTTTCCTACCGATTTTGGTGGCCGCGGGTGCGGTAGTGAACAATAGCTAAAAGTTTTCTCTATTCTTTGCATATAGGGCTTGAAATCACTGCTGTGAATGAGTAAACTTTGCGCCTTCTGATGCGGGGTGGAGCAGTCTGGCAGCTCGTCGGGCTCATAACCCGAAGGTCGCAGGTTCAAATCCTGCCCCCGCTACCAATATTTTATATTTCGTATTCAACGGCCTAGAGACTTCTGTCTCTAGGCCGTTTTATTTTATGGATCGTCATTACATGATCTTCGCGGAAGTTGTCTCCGCCAATCAGTTTCGCCGTCATTCCACTGAAACTTCAAATTTCGTTGACCTCAGCTTCTTTTGCTTTTTCAATTTAACCACCATTTCACCCAGCTGCTCTATCTATTCTATAAATTTCTCAACATACCCATTCGGGGCTAGGTTGGCAGATCAATGGTAAACAAGGTGAAGCTTGAAACGAAAAGTTATAAAGATGACTATCATGAAATCTATCATGGAGATGTATTACAAGTCTTAGGCACATTAAAAGACGCTTCGGTTAGTCTCATATTTGCTGATCCACCTTATAATATTGGAAAAGATTTTGACGGATTAATAGAAAACTGGAAAGAGGATGATTTCTTAAATTGGTCTTATACGTGGATAGGTGAATGTTATAGGCTTCTTAAGCCAAACGGTACGTTCTATTTAATGAATAGTACTGAGAATATGCCATATTTGGATATTTGGTGCCGCAAGAAATTTTTTGTTAAAAGCAGAATCATATGGGCTTACGACAGCTCAGGTGTACAAGCAAAACAATATTATGGTTCTTTGTATGAACCAATCTTGATGCTTACTAAAAGTAAAAGAGACTACACATTTAATTTTAAAGAAATCATGGTCGAGGCAAGAACTGGAGCCAAAAGACAATTAATTGATTACCGAAAGACCCCTCCTCAACCATACAATACCCAAAAGGTTCCAGGCAACGTCTGGGAGTTTTCACGCGTTAGATTTAAAATGCATGAATATGAAAATCATCCAACTCAAAAACCAGAAGCTTTGCTTGAAAGAATTATTAAGGCGTCGTCAAATCCAGATGATATTGTTTTAGATCCATTTTCCGGTAGTTTTACTACATCGGCTGTCGCTAAAAGGTTAAACAGGAACTCTATTGGGATAGAAATCAATAAGGAATATGTGAAAATGGGTATAAGACGGCTTAACCTTCCGTCACATTATTCAGTAGAAGAGCTTGCTAAAGAAAAAACGCAAAATAAAAAGTAGATCTAACCCAGATGTTTCATGAAATGATTGTTAAAATTATAAATGATCCGAGCTAGCCTGGATATTTCATGAATTTTCGTGATGATCGCGTAGAGATTAGTTTTCACAAGGGATTGTGCGAAGGAGCAACGTACCGACGATCACGGCCGACTGAGAAAAATTCCTTGTGAAAACGAGGATCGAGTGAGGGCGTGTGTAATTTATGGATTATCTGGGCTAATGCTTTCAGGACGATTTATCAGCATTGGCCATGCGCGCCTCAAGCTGCTGGAGTGTGAGTTTGAAATTCTCATTGGCCTCACGGTGTAGTTTGTTGATTTCCTTGATCTGATCTAGCAGTAGGGCTTTCTCCTGTGACCTGGCGTTGGCTTCAACCTGTACCCGGGTGAGCGTCTTTTCTTGCTGGAGCAAGGTATCTTGTTGTGTATCACGTTCGGTGTGCAGGGTATTAAGTTGGTCTTGATATTCTTGTTGGCGTATTTTGAGGTTTCGGTTCTGTTCTTGTAGCGCGGTAATGGTGCGTTCGGCATGCTCGCGCTGTCCAGCCATGATCTCCCTAATTTCATGGGCCTGGGTCTCCAGCTGCTGGCGCTGTTGTTCAAACTGCTGGCGTGATGCCAACGATTGCTCACGTTCTTGGCTTAATTGCGCATTCAGCTCACCTTCACGCAAGGCGCTTTGCCGTGCTGTATCTGCCATGCCGGCCTTGAGATCCTGTTCACGGTCACGAAGGGTGTTGAGCAGAACCTCGGTACTCTCAGTACGGCTGTTGAGTTCACTCAGCTTGACCTCCATAACGTGCAGCTGTTGACGTAGTTGATCCGAGGTTTCCTGCTCGGTATTCAACCGGTCTGCAAGCTGTTTTGAGGTTTGTCTGGCTTGGTCTTTGTCTAACTGAATCTCTTCGAGTTGTTTTCGAATGCCGCCTATACGTTTCTCCGCGGTCTCATGAATCTCTGCTTCTACCCCATCGATTGCAGCTAACAGTTCATCCCAAACTCGTTTCGCCAACTCGGAAACAGGATCTGGCAACGGTTTTTGTTGCTTAGGGCTGAGTTTCTCCAACTCAATTTGACGTAGCTCATTCTTGAATCGGGCGATCGTAGTGATCGATCCGCGTCCTATAAACCGTCGTAGTCGATGTACGCCAGGGTCGGGTATGCCCTGATGAGTAAGCGTGCGTATGGCATCAGCAACCTG
>JAAEPA010000958.1 GCA_024222475.1 Gammaproteobacteria bacterium
ATTGCCACGCATTGGAGGACTCCATCATCGTTATGTACGTATTGCCGCGTGACTCAAGTTCCTGAGAGCTAACACATAAACTCCTACGATCCTATTTTCAGAAGGGACAACGGTGTTAATGCGGTAGTTAACCGCCGGGCTGCCGGCACTTTTGACGTGCCTACTGTTATCCTCAATGAAATTGCCGATCACGATATCGATATTGTGGTGATGGGTGGATATGGTACGCCCAGCCTGAAACAGAAAATCTTCGGTGGCGTAACCCGCACATTGTTATCAACCATGATAGTGCCAGTGATGATGTCGCACTAATTGGGAATTTACCGACTAGTCTTAAGCCTTACTTGCAATCAGCGTGGCGTTAACACCACCAAAGCCAAGGCCATTGCAGATGGCATGTTCAACCTTATGTCCGATTGATTGTTTCGGTACCAGATTAAGGTCAGATAGATTCTCATCAGCCTGCTCAAGGTTCAGGGTCGGCGGCAATCTGTTTTCTCGAAGCGCGAGAATAGTAAAGATACTTTCAATGCCACCTGCGGCACCCAGTAAATGACCGGTCGCAGACTTGGTCGAAGAAATGGGGATATCCGGCAAATGGTCGGCGAAGACGTTCCGCAGGGCAGCCACTTCCGTCTTATCGCCAACCGGGGTCGATGTCGCGTGCGCGTTGATATAATCAATATCTTGCGCTTCCAGTTCGGCTTTTGCCAGCGCCGTCCTGATAGCTGCCGCACCGCCTGAGCCATCCTCAGGTCCGGAGGTAATGTGGTGCGCGTCGGCACTGGTGCCATAACCACTTAAAACCGCCAGCGGTTTTGCGCCGCGTTCAAGCGCATGTTCGAGCGTTTCAATCACCAGTAATCCGGCGCCTTCGCCCATGACGAAGCCGTCGCGGTCGCGGTCGAACGGACGCGATGCTTTTGCAGGTTCATCGTTTCGCGTAGAGAGCGCGCGCATGGTGTGGAAACTGGCGAGCGCAAGCGGGTCAACACAGGCCTCGGTGCCACCGACCAGTGCCACTTCGGCTTCACCGCACTGGATTAAACGCCGGCCGTCGCCGATGGCCTGGATGCCCGCCGCGCAGGCAGTCACTGGGCAACCTATCGGGCCCTTTAAACCATAGAAAATGGATAGATTCCCCGCCGCCAGATTCGCCAGAAAAGCCGGTGCGACAAACGGAGACAGGCGCTTATAACCCCTTGTGTCGAGCGTCTTTTGCGCATCGGTGATAGTTGGAAATCCACCGATACCGGTACCGACGATGGTCGCGGTCGCAATTTGGTCCGCTAAATCGCTAGGGAACCAGTTGGCCTGGGTGAGTGCTTCTTCCGCAGCCGCCAGTGCGTAGAGCGTGAACAGGTCAATCCTCCGACGCTCCTTGCGCGAAACGATATCTTCAGGATTGAGACCGGCGATCTCGTCTTCCTCATGATTTGGCACGAGGCCGGCAATCTTGATCGGGAAATCTTCAACGTCAAAACGGTCGATAGAGCCAATGCCGCTTTCACCGGCGATTAAGCGGCTCCATACCTTGTCGACACCACAACCCAGTGGGCTGACTATGCCCATACCGGTAACTACGATTTTTTCTCTCATAAATGATCCGGAACCAAAATACTTAATTTGGAATCAGACTTTAATCGCGTGTAATATATGATCAAGATAATTTTTTGGATCTGCCTGTGAAGTCAGTATTCATAGCTGGAGACGGGGATGCCTTACACACTTGAACACAAAACCAGATCGAAGGAGCGAATTCTGGAATCTGCCACCGAACTTTTCTGCCGCTTTGGCTTTGATAAAGTTTCCATAAATCAAGTCATGAAACTGGCGAAGATGACGCATGGTGCGTTTTACGCGCATTTTGAATCGAAGGAAGCGCTGTATAAAGCGTCATTTTTACAGACATTAAATGGCAGTAGTACCGGCCGACTCGCAAAAGCACCGTTTTCAATCAAGCATTTGACGCAAATCGCCAGCAATTTGCTCAACTTGCGCGCCTTATCCGAGCAGTCTCGGCCCTCACCCGAAAATATTTTGTTTAATGAAATTGGTAGCGATAGTGCCGAAATTAGAAGTCTGTATGAAAAGTCGTACTTGGGTGTTCTGAAAATCCTCGAAAAACGAATTACCGCGCTGAGTAAGCTCAACAAAGTCTCTTTCGCTGCCAGCCAGATAACCATTACCGAGAAATCCCGCGCCATGCTCGCGGCCCTAGTCGGGGCTGTTGCGATCGCCAAGAGCATTCAGAGCGAAGAAGAGCGCCAGCGTATTTTAACTGCCGCGCAGAACCAGATTTTAACCATGCTCGGCGTCAGTGAGTTGACCGTCGATTAACCGCTGTTTCTGTATTCGACTGAGTTTTTTGATTTCGAACTCGCGTTTGCTCGCGCTGCTGCGAGTGTGCTCACTTTCCTATCCATGGCGAATTGTAACTTCTCGTGTGAAAACAGGCGATTGAGAAATCTTGCGCCTGATAGCGATCTGCCCTACTCTGTTTCTCCATGAAGGATCTGATCGTGCTCTTCATACATCTGATGGCCACCCTCGCCAAACTCATGGGACCCGGCGGCGCAAAAGCCGTTGTCGCAGACAGCCTTCTTATGAAACAGCAACTCCTGGTAATCAATCGCTCTCGGCAACGCGCACCCAATCTTCCAGCGCTTGATCGATTCCTGCTTGGCTTCTGGTCACTGTTTCTCAGTCCACACCCTATCCTACGGGCCGCGGTTGTCATCAAACCATCAACACTACTGAGATTCCACTAAGCACTCAAGAAACGTAAATACCAGCTGCTGTTTTCACCCCGCAGAAGAGGCAAACCCGGGCCAAAAGGACCCTCCCCTGAAATTATCCAGGTCATCGTTGAGATGAAACGAAGGAATCCACGATTTGGGTGCCCCCGGATCGCGCAACAGATCTCCAAAGCATTCGGTATCGAAATCGATAAGGGCGTGGTTAGGCGAGTCCTTGCAAAGCACTACCGGCTAGAACCTGATGGCAGTGGGCCTTCTTGGTTAACCTTTATTGGACACATGAAGGACAGCCTCTGGAGCGTCGACCTGTTTCGATGTGAATCCATTACGTTGAAGAGCCACTGGGTGCTGGTTGTCATGGATCAGTTCACCCGGCGCCTAATAGGCTTTGATGTGCACGCCGGTGATGTCGATGGCACTGCGCTGTGTCGAATGTTCAATAAAGCGATTTCAGGGATGGGCATCCCGAAGCACCTTAGCACTGACCATGATCCGCTGTTTGAATATCATCGATGGCAAGCCAATCTCCGAATCCTGGATGTCGAGGAAATCAAGACCGTTCCCCACACGCCAGTATCGCATCCGTTTGTCGAACGACTGATAGGGACTCTACGCCGTGAGTTTTTAGACCACTTACTCTTTTGGAATTCCCGTGACTTGGACAGAAAACTTGAAGAGTTCAGAGAATATTACAACGATTATCGTGTGCATACGTCGCTCGATGGTGATACACCAATGGAATTCAGCGGGGATGCGGTCATCAATAGAACTGATCGCCACCAATTCAGGTGGCACATACATTGTCGCGGGCTATTCCAGCTGCCGATTGCAGCGTGATTTACAATTCGCCAGGCACAGCTTTTCACTTCGATCACTTTTCAACCAGACAGCGTCCTAATCCCCGAACCGCTATGGCGCATCGTCCGTATTGGGCACAACGGCTTCCCCGCGGCAAAGACAATGTACTATGGGTCCTGAAAACTCATTCGTCATGAGTATACACCCTGCTGGTGGCGCGCTTCGCTTCGGCACTCACCGTGGTAACTGCCGTTCATCGATGTCGTGTTTTTTACCGCTGATAACGCTACGCAGGGTTGAGCGAAGCACGTTTAACTTGATGGGTTTATCTAAAAATCTGGAGATGGCGCCATTATTGATTGCGTTTATAACAGTTTGTCGGTCACTCTGGCCGCTGAGCATGATGCGTACCGTTCCCGGATGGATTTTACTGACACGTTTCAGAAATTCAACGCCATCCATCCCGGGCATGAAATAGTCTGAAATCACAACACTAACGTTATTCTTTGCCAGCAGTTTCAGTCCGTCCCCGGCGCTACTCGCTGTGAGTGCCGAATAGCCTGCCTGACCAACCAGTCTGGCAAGTCCCGCGAGGGTATTGTGGTCGTCGTCTACCAGCAGCACAGCAGGGTGCAAGTTGGTCTGATCATGGAACTCTGGCTTGCGAATTGCCTGCTTTTCCACGAATACAGATAATTCCTCAGCGGGCATTGGATGACCTAAGTAAAAACCCTGGATTTCATCGCATCGGAGCTTTTTCAGCATCTTAAGTTGTGCCTTAGTCTCTACACCTTCGGCTGTTACTTCAAGCCCCATGCCATGAGCCATTTTGATTACTGCAGTCGCGATGGCAATATCGTTGGGATCTGTTACGATATCACGCACAAACATACTGTCGATCTTTATTCGGTCGATAGGAAACCGCTTCAAATAGGCAAGGTTTGAATAACCAGTGCCAAAATCATCAATGGCAACGAGGATGCCATGAGATTTCAGTTGCTTCAGTATCTGAATGGCGCTCGCAGCATCACTCATCAACAAACTTTCCGTGACCTCGAGTTCCAGCATTGACGGTTGCAGACCGGTATCATTAAGTACCCTGGTAATCAGTTGGTAAAAATCCGCATGTGAGAACTGGCGTACCGAGATGTTTACTGCAATTCGCTCAAACCCGAGCCCTGCGTTATACCATGCTTTTGCCTGGCTGCATGCAGTGTGCAATGCCCATTCACCTATCGGTTTGATGAGACCCGTCTCTTCAGCAAGCGGTATGAAATTGGCCGGACTCACGGATCCAAGTTCCGTATTATTCCAGCGCAGCAGGGCCTCGATTCCGCAGATCCTGCCATTTTCAGCATCCCGTTGCGGCTGGTAATGTAGGCTGAGCTCGCCCAGGTCGAGCGCCTTGCGCAAATGCCGTTCCATTATTAGACGCCGGCTTGCGTCTTCGTTCATGGACTCATCGAAGAACCTGTAAGTACTTTTGCCGGCATGCTTGGCAGAGTACATTGCCATGTCAGCGTGTTTGAGCAGCGTTTCAGTCAGAGTGCCATCCTGTGGGAATACTGCGATACCAACGCTCGGTGTTACAAATACCTCGTGCCCCCCCAGCTTGAATGGCTGAGATACGATATCGAGAATCTTGTCGGCCACGATGGCGGCATCTTGTGAATGTGCTATCTCAGCCAGCAAAACGGTGAATTCATCCCCCCCCAGGCGTGCAAGGTTGCTGTTATGTTTGTCATTACTTGATTGACAAACTGTATCCGATGAATACAGGCTATGGCTGATACGCTCGGCAACCATCTTTAGCAACTTATCACCGATGCCATGCCCAAGGTTGTCATTGACACGTTTAAAATCGTCAAGATCAAGGAACAGCATTGCAGCCTGATGATGGTGGCGTTTTGCATGCTCCAGCACCAGTTTAACCTGGGTCATGAAAAAGCCGCGGTTGGGCAAGCCAGTCAGATTGTCGTAGTAAGCAAGTTTTTGTATCCGTTCCTCGGCAAGCCTGATTTCGGTAATGTCCTGCAGGGTGCCTTGGAGACTGCAAACCTGGCCTTTTCCGTTAAAGACAGCTTCACCTTGCATGCGTACGTGACGTTCTATTCCGCCCTGTCTGGCAATACGATAAATAATGCTGCTGGCATCACCCGTTGCAATAGCATTTCTGAACCAAATTCTTACCCGATCCTTGTCGCTGCCATGCACCCACGGGATCGATCTAAAATGTGAAGGTGAGGGATCATCTTGCAAGCCGAGTATCCGAAGCGTTTGACTTGAACAGGATACCGTCGAGAATTTCCTGTTCCACTCCCAGCTTCCGAGATTGGCAATGCGCTGCGCATTGGCGAGACGCCGTTCACTGTCAGTCAGGCGTTCCATTGCCTGGTAAGCGCGCAGCATATAACGTACGCGGTGCACAAGCAGCGTATAGTTAATCGGCTTGGTTATGAAATCGGTTGCGCCTGCAGCATAGGCGTGATTCACCGAGTCAACATCATCCAGCCCAGTCATCATAAGTACAGGGACATGTTTTCCGTCAGCCAGCTTGCGCAGCTCGGCACACATCGTAAAACCATCCATTTCAGGCATCATGACATCCAGCAGGATCATTGATGGAGACCGTTGATTAAACATGGCAAGCGCCTGTTGTCCATTGTCAGCCTCAACAACAGTGAAGCCGGCCTGCGCCAAGGCCGCAGCGACTAGAAGGCGGACACTGAAATCATCATCGACAACCAGCACCGGCGGCTGATGTTGCCGATCAGGTGATTCGAACATAGTCATCATTGTCATGATCCGGTGTCATGTGCGCCAAGAGAGTAGTTTCCACCTGCCGGTAGGAGCCTTCCATTTTGGCGGCTGCAGTATGACAATTATGGAGGCAGTCTTGACGCGCCGCAGTCTCGATTTCAGCAAACAGTGCGGCCAGTGAGCCGGCGCCAAGCGTGGCGCTGGCTGATTTCAGGGTATGTGCAGTCAGGCGTGCTGCTTCTGCCTGGTTACCTTCTATGCTGTTGCGCAGGCTGATTATCTGGTCTGGTGCGGTGTGCAGATAATGCCCAATCACCTTGTTTAAAATATTCGGCTTTCCTGGTTGTTGCAGCTTACGGATGTTGTTGATTGTGTCCAGATCAAGTGTTGTTGTGCCGGCAATCATGGCGGATTTCTGAACAGGATGTTCCGGCGCTGGCATTTCGGATACCTGCTGCTGTAGTACTATGCGGCGATCAAGCAGCTCGAACAGCTGCGCCCGGGTATAGGGCTTTGCCAGGTAATCATCCATTCCTGCGGCAAGCACCTTTTGGCGGTCTCCTTTCATTGCGTTTGCAGTCAAGCCGATAATCGGAATTCGCTTACCAGCATTTTCCTGTTCAAGCTTGCGAATTCGTCGCGTGGCTTCATAGCCATCCATGCCCGGCATCTGGCAATCCATGAGAATTGCATCAAATTCCTGTGCTTCGAGAGCACTGATTGCATCATGACCGTTCTCCACCAAGATGACACCAATGCCTGACAGTTCTAGCATATTCAGTGCAACTTCTTGGTTCACCGGGTTGTCTTCCGCAACCAGGATGTGTCGTTTCAGGCGGCCTTGTTCGGTGATAGATTTTTGCGCTTGTCCCGATCTACCCATGTCATCACCCTCCGGCTCAGACACACTTTTCAGCAGACCCTGTAACAAGAATTTCTGGCGTACAGGTTTGTTCAGGAATACCGTGCCGGCGGGGACTGAGAATAACGCAGGATCCTCATCGAAATCCGTGGTGCGTAACAGCATCAAGCCGGCATTCGGAATATTGGGCTCAGCGATAATAAGTTCTGTCAGCCGGATTCCGTTCATATCAGTGAGTTGGCTGTCCAGCAGTACCTTGTCGTAAGCCTGGTGAGATAATGCGGCTTCGCCCAACATGTTTATAGCCTGCTCTGCATTATCCGCTGACATGGTAAATATTCCCCAGCCCCTTAACTGATTACATAGGGCTTCACGGCTGGTGGAATTACTGCTCACGACCAGCATTCGCTGATTGCTCAACTGCGGGTAGCTATCGGTAATCAAGGTTTTTGCGGCAGGATGCGCGTCCAGCACCAGAGTAAACATGAATTTTGCTCCATGGCCTGGTGCGCTTTCCATGCTGATTTCCCCACCCATGAGATTGACCAGTTGTCTGGAGATAGCGAGACCTAGTCCGGTGCCTCCATACTTGCGTGTAGTGGATCCATCGGCTTGTGAAAAGGCCTTGAATATTTGGGTCTGAATGCCAAGATCGACACCAATGCCGGTATCGGAAACCTCAAAGCCAATCCGTGCACTGCGATTATCAAGTTCAATGATATCTATGCGTGCCACAACTTCACCGGTCTCGGTAAACTTGATGGCGTTACCAAGCAGGTTGACGAGTACCTGGCGTAATCTGCCTGGATCACCGCGCACACTGCGTGGCATTTTTACTGGGAGAATACCAAGCAACTCCAAACCCTTTTTGTGGGCGCGTTCGGCAAAAAACTCAAGTGTTTCCTCGACCAGTTCACGCAGCTCAAAGTCGGTGATTTCGAGTTCCAGTTTACCGGCCTCGACCTTGGAAAAATCAAGAATGTCATTGATGATATTCAGCAGTGTTGTACCCGCACGGTATGCCGTCTCACCCAGGTGACGCTGCTTTTCGCTAAGTTCCGTGTTCAGCAACAGTTCAGTCATGCCTAGGACTCCGTTCATGGGAGTACGGATTTCATGACTCATGGTGGCGAGAAATTCGCTCTTGATACGACTACCCGCCTCGGCAGCCTCCTTGGCCTGGCGCAAATCCTCGTTTGATTGTTCGAGTTCATGCATAGTGGCTGTGTAGGCCGAGGTCCGTTCACGAACCTTGTTTTCCAATACGGTAGCAGACTGGAACAGACCGTAGGCGTCACCCTGAAGGTTCATACTGCGTTCGACCTTGTTCATCAGCGCCTGGTTAATTTTCTTCAGTCGTACGACTTCCGACTCCAGGTCACGTTTAGATCCATGATTGCCGGGATTCTTCAATGACAGGCCTACTTCTTACTGCCGATAGCAACACCTGTAAATGTCTGGTTTACATGCATGGCATTGTATTGCTCACCGTAGGTCGCAAAGCCGATCACACTATTATCCGCCATGATCTGGGCAACACTTTCCCGTATATCCTTCTGATCAAGTTCGAGATTACGCAGGATACAATCACAGCCGAGGACCAATACCGGCGCTCCGATTCGTTGTCGAATGTCTTGAAAAAGGCTTTGCAGATTTTCGATCAGGTCTACTCCCCTGGCCACAGTGAGTACAAGACCCTCATCAATGGCACAGAAGAAATTCAGGCTCTCATCTTCATTAACTTTCTGAATAGAGCGTACATAGAAGTCTCCGCCAACCTTGACGATCACCGGGTAGGTGGCAAAGATCAGCGGGGTGAGCTTATTGACCTCAAGACCGACCATGCGCGCATATTCACGACCAGCAGACACACCGTTGATCTCGGTGACGATGCGCTTTTCCGGATCCGCCTCGGTCACGACGAATTTCTCTTCCGAAGCAACGAAGTGCTGGGTCTTGAAAACCGTAAAGGGCTGGCTAGTCTGAATAAGGGAAAATACGGCGCAATTGGTGTGGAACTCTCCCTCGTGATACAAATAAGTAGCATCGAAACTAACACCATCACCGGCAGATCCGCCAAAGATCTGGATATCACCGACTTGACGATAAATGGCACTGACAACGGCTTCCTCACGGCCAGACAGGCCATCGATGAGTAAAAAACCGAATGTATTCTGCGCCGAAGGGACATCTGCTTTACGCTGTAATGTGCTGATTAATGCGTTGGTGGTCCGTTCGCCCTCGACAAACTCAAAATTATCCAGGTTGTCAATCCGACGGGTAACTACCCTGAATCCGTCAGTGCAGATACTGACACCGGTAAGTGAACCCTCCAAGTAGCCGATTGGAGTGATCTCGCCCGCTGTAGTACAGCCGATGACATGGGTATCACCAAAGTGTAGTTTGAGAGCGGCGGCGAGCTTAGTAAGATCATATTTCGGCGAGCAATAGAACAACACCAACTCCATGTCAGGCTGTTGCAAGGCATCGAAGAGCTCAGCTGCAGCCACCGCCGGATCATCGGTGCAGGAGACCCCTTTGCGAATCTGAAGCTCACTTTGTGCCTCGAGTGAAGAATCTTCCAGATGGGTATTTGGTGCGTGATTGCTTTGTAAGTTACTCATTATCAGTGCCATTTAGGTTAGCGCAAAATATCCTATACATCTAACCGAATCGCCAGGCTCCGCGCATACTTCCCGTTAAAAAATCGGTGCCGCTACCTGACCACTCCGCGCCGGCTTGGTATACTATCGGCATTTTCTGCGCAGACTTAATGTGGGTCAGAGAGTAGACAGATACTTTTGAATCTTCTAGGGTAGGAAATTCACGGTAGTTGTCAAGGAAGATGATGCATTTATTAGGCCGCTTTATCTGTGTCTTTGAGCCCCTTTTTGGTTGATTTACTGGGATTCAGATAGACGATGTTTTCAGGCTGCCAATTGCGTGTGGGCCCAGACCAGCGATCAGGCCTTCGCACGCTGGCTACCTTGTAGAGGACGGTATGCTGCGGCAAGATAACTGCTTTTCTCTGCGCGATGGCGGCGCGCACCAACAACCGCTCATATTATTCTTACATATTCCAAAAACGGGGGGGACAACCCTCAACAAACACCTTTACAGACACTGCCACACTAAAAATAACGATATTGCGGGAAATGATTATCTACACTCTGGGATTTACTATTTCCCCTTTGGCTTTTTTAAAGAGCCGAACTCCTCGCTACCCCCTAACGCCCAGCAAATACTTTCCAGCGACGATCTTCGCGCTATATTGGGGCATTTTCGCTTTGGGGTTCACCGTCATGTCACTCGGCCCTGGACTTATATCACCCTGCTCCGTAACCCCGTAGACCGGATCATTTCACTGTTCTGCCACCTGAAATTGGCACCGGACATGACTCTGAAGGAGTTTGTTTTAAAGGCTCCCTATCGGGAAATAGACAACGATCAGACCCGTCGCATCTCAGGACTTGAACCTGCGTTGGGTCAGTGCACGAGAAGCACCCTTGCGCAGGCAAAAGATAATCTACATAAATATTTTTCCGTGGTGGGGCTCACTGAGCGATTTGACGAATCTTTGATCCTGCTACAACGTCACTTCAGGTGGGACAAGCAACTTTACTTTTACCTCAAAAACGTCAACCCGAACCGACCCTCGCGGGAGACCTATTCGAAGAAGACTCTGGAGGCCATTTACGACAGGAATGCGCTGGACATTCAGCTATATGCATTCGCCCAGCAACGATTGGAGGCACTTATCGCCCGGCAGGGCCAAGGATTCCACGAACAGTTGGACTGTTATAGGTCCCTAAAAAGAAATGCGCTGAGAACTAAGGACAAAAGGGCAAGCCAGATGGGAAAGCTTTCTCGACAGCATTTGTAATGAATGCTACCTATACACGTCCCTATCTGACTTGCCGTATCGCTCGTATTCAGCATTGTGACAACAGTGACATAGCTAAAGCTATGCGCTTGTTGTCATTTCTTGAATACATACGACTATTGGGCGCCGGTTAGGGAAATATGTCGTTCGCATTCCTAACTTGCCCTTCCTGCTGGACCAGCGGGACCTATGGGGCCGGAGGGACCTGACTCACCCTGCGGACCGTGAGGCCCGGAGGGACCTGGATCACCTTGTGGGCCGTGGGGACCGGCGGGTCCTCGACGACCTAGCGCACCACGATCTCCCTTATCCCCCTTGCCTCCTGTTGGCCCCGAATCTCCCTTTTGACCCTCAGGACCGGTGGGGCCTGTAGGTCCGGGAGAACCAGAAGGTCCGACCGGACCCATAGGTCCTCCAGCGGGACCAGGTACACCTATGGGACCCGCCGACCCCATGGGTCCGGGTGGACCGGGCTCTCCTTGAGGACCATGTAAGCCTGCCGGACCTGATTCGCCCTGCAGACCATGCGGACCTGGCGGGCCCATGGGCCCCGCCGGTCCGGGTTCGCCCTGGGGACCCTGTGGACCAGGAGGTCCCGGAAGAACCGCTGGTGCGGGTTCGCCATTCTCACCCTTGGGCCCCGGCGGCCCAGCGGGCCCCTCTTTCAATTCAAGCTTGGAGAGCCTTTCGGTTAACTCACTAACCATCGCAGTTAGTGACTGTACCGAGCCCTCCAGCGCAGTAATTTTTTCGGCCTTGCTCACTACGGATTTAGCTCTTCTTTTTCCCATGAGTTAGTTCATCCTATTTATGAATAGTTCTAGCACGATGCCATCAGAATACCCTATTCAGTCCCCGAAAAGCTATCGCTCAATACTTTCACATAGGCTCAACCAACAGTTGTGGATCCAAGCGAGCCGCAAAAAGATTGATACGCCAGTCCAAATGGGCGCCGGTGGATCGCCCGGTTGCCCCCACCTCGGCGATGACGTCACCTTGGCGTACAATTTGACCCTCCTTAACTTGAATCCTACCTAGGTGCAGAAAACTCGAAGACAGCCCATGGCCATGGTCCAATATTAGAGTTCCCCCGGAAAAATACATGTCCGGGTGCGTCAGTGTAATCACGCCATCGGCGGGAGCACGAACCACAGTCCCTTTGGGTGCGGCAATATCGACCCCATAGTGAGGCCTTTTGGGCTGACCATTAAGAATACGCTGACTGCCATACACCCCTGTAATTTTCCCCGTTAGAGGCCAGATAAACCCCTCCAGAAAATCAGTGCGGGGATCATCGAGCCGCCGAGCCTCCTTTACCAGGGCAACCTCGGTACGAATACGCTCCAGCGCCTTGGTACTGGGGTTTACCTTATTGGGAGACAAACCATTGATGCGCTGTATTCGGTAATCACGTTGACTAATCTCCAATATAGTTTGATGGCGGTGTCCATCGGGCAATATGACTGTTAGTTGTTGCCGTTTAGGGACATCACGGCCAAAACCGAGAAGGAATAAACCCCGATCAGAAACACGTATCGCACGACCCTCGAACTCGACCCTGGCACCGGAGAGCGTTCTCCCCTGTACCAGGCCTCCCTGCACCAAATTCCCGTCTAACTGTAGACTGGCACCAAATAACGGAACCATCCAGAGCGTAGCGACCAAACCGATAAAAAAACTTACGGTTATAGGCATCATTCACCTCACTCGGTCAAAATTGGTATTTGCAACGCCTGCAAATACTGCAGCTCAGGATCGTTGATCGAAATCCAGCCTACGTCCCTTGACGTTTTCAACAAAGCTTCCCTGCTGGTAGGCGACCTGACCACTGACCAAGACAGTATCGACACGAGAACGAAAACTGATTCCCTCGAAGGGTGACCAACCGCATTTATATAGAACATCTTGTCGATCAACGGTAAAGGCATCGTCTAGATCCACCAAGACCAGATCCGCCCAGTATCCTTCTCGGATGTAACCTCGTTCCTTGATCCCAAAACATCGGGCAACGGCATGGCTGGTTTTTTCCACGATCAACTCCAGCGAGAACCTATTGTCATGGAACAACTCCAACAATGCGGGCAGGGCATGCTGAACCAGCGGCAGACCCGAAGGAGCCTTGAAATAGGTATTGTCTTTTTCCTCTTTGGTATGGGGAGCATGATCAGTACCGATCACATCGATTCTACCCTCCCGCACGGCCTGGATCAGTGCTTCACGATCCTGGCGTGTCTTAATGGCAGGATTGCATTTGATCAGCGTTCCCTTTTCTGCATAAGCGCTTTCATCAAAGTACAAATGGTGCACGCAGGCCTCGGCGGTGATGCGCTTGCGCTCTAGGGGCTCGGTGGAGAACAGCTTGAGTTCGCCTGCCGTGCTCAGGTGCAGGACATGCAGGCGGGTATCATGCTCACGGGCCAGTTCCACGGCAAACGAGGATGATTTATAACAGGCCTCGGCACTGCGAATGCTGGGGTGATATCGAACGGGTACATCATCGCCATATTGCTCCCGGTAGCGATGTTCGTTCGCGCTGATCATGGGAGTATCTTCACAATGGGTAGCAATGAGCGTTGGGGCATGGATAAATATCTGTTCCAAAACTTTAGGATCATCCACCAGCATATTTCCAGTAGAGGCCCCCATAAAGACCTTGATACCGCAGGCCGCCGCGTGATCCAGCGCCCGGATGACATCGAGATTGTCATTGGTGGCCCCCAAATAAAAGGCATAATTGGCCACTGATTTCTGAGCCGCCTGCGCGTATTTCTGTTCCAGTGCCTGCAGAGTCACCGTCTGAGGACGTGTATTGGGCATGTCCATAAAACTGGTGATCCCCCCGGCAAGGGCAGCCCTGGACTCGGTGTGGAAATCCGCCTTATGAGTCAAGCCGGGGTCTCGAAAATGGACCTGATCATCGATCATGCCCGGCAGCAAAACCTTACCCGAGGCATCGATGACCGTATCGACCGTGCGCCAGCTTAGATCGGCATCCAATTGCTCGATACGGCCGTTACGAATATAGACATCTAAGGACTGCGATCGCCCTTCATTAACGATGCGCGCATTGGTGATGAGGATGGATTTCATTTTCAAAATAATACTTTAGCCTTATGCAAACAGTCGGAATTTATATTACAAATGGTGCGTATGGCGCATCCTACTCTAAGCGACGTTGGGTGTGCTATGCGTACCTATATTTCTAAGCGCTTGGGAAACCAAATAACCAGTAATACCCGACGTTATAGTAGGCATGTAGAAATATCGCCGGCGTCAAAGATTGATATTTATCCTTGAAATAACCGAACAACAGCGAGGGGATGAACACTGCTGCCGCCCATAGAGGGGCATGGTAGAGGAGATGCATGGCCGTGAACAACAGACTGGTCAACAGATTGGCCATCGTGATCGGCCCTAGGGGAGCAGCCTTCAATATTTTTACGAAAAATTCCTGAATAAACCCGCGAAAAACGATTTCTTCTACCACAGGATAGAGCGCTGCAGGAACCAAAAAAGCCACTGGGCGATCGAGCGGCCAAGCCAGGTTCAGATCAGGCCGAAAAATAAATAATAGACCGCCCCAGAATGCTAGACCAGCAACAACCGCGCCCCACAGATAGCCGTCACGTATCACACCTTTTTTGTACCAGGTCATAGTGTTGACATAAGGCGTGGAAGCTGGCCAGCAGCACTAAAATCAGAAATAAGGCATCGAATTTTCCATCTGGGCTCAACATACAACCACCTCCACCTCCATTGCCGGAACCGCCGTTGTTACTACTAGGGGCCGGGGGGGAGAGCCCAACCCGGAAGACTCCGCGCCCATGGGTGAAAGCGTACAAAGTATTAACACCTTTATGGGTGTTGAGCACCAACTTTTCGGTAACGACATTGGCAAAACCGGAATTCTCCACCATCCAGGTCTGACCGTCATCGGTGCTCACGAACACGCCAAGGTCCGTGCCCACGTACAAACGGCGGGTATCGCTGGGATCGATAACGATGGAGTGAACGGGAATATCCGGGATGCCGTCAGTCTGACCGCGCCGATCGATGGGCGTCCAGGTACTGCCTGTATCGACGCTTTTCAATATATGGTCGGTTCCGAAACTGGACACCGTGGCATAGACGATTTGGTCATCCTGAGGATCAAATGCCAACGAGGAGATGAAGTGGTTAGCGGCGGCTGGGGACTCCGTCCAGACCGTTGCGCTGTTCGCAGACAGGGCACTGCGAGTACTCGCTGTATAACCATCACTGGTTCCTGCGATCACCACATCGGAATTCTGTGGGGAAATAGCGACAGACGACAAACTCTTCACCCCGGGGAGGAATGGACTCGCCTGTTCCCAAGACTCCGCTTGATTGGTAGTACGCCACATAAAGGCCCCGCCTGTCCACAGGATATTGGAATTTCCGGGATCCATCTCGAAGGGGGCGATGAATAAAAAATTATTAGTTGATTCGGTGATTCCAATACTGGCGGGGGCGAACACGCTTCCGCCATCGGTAGACTTCTGGATGAGCCCCCCACCCAGCTCAGCAAAAAGAATCTGGGTGTTATTCGGGTCCACCGCAACAAAACCTCCGTCACCGCCATGGATCTCGCTCCAGGCATTAACGCCGGCCACTTGGCTTCCGCGTATAGTGCCGTTGTCCTGGGTCCCGCCGAAATAGGTCAAACCATCCGGATAGACTGCTCCATGATAGAACTGGGTGACTCCATAGCCGTTGTTCAGACTGGTCCAGGCCTGAGCACTCGCATTACTCGGATCACAGGGCGCCTGAAGACCCGTCGCCGTCGCCGCCAGGGCATCATCAGTACGGAAGACCCCCCCGTCGTTACCGACGAACATCTGCTTATTGCCAGCGCCATTGTAATCGGGATGAAACGCGATCACGTGTTGATCGGCATGGACGTATTGAGGCTCCGTGCTGTTCGACCAGTAAGAAGCCAGCCCCCAGTTCATACCACCATCATCGGAGCGAAACAGATCGATGCCTCCCGCCCAAACTACATCAGGATCTAGCGGATCTACGGCAATGACATTGTCGAACCAGCCCTGATTGAAGAAGGAGTCCACGGAAAAGGAACACTCGGAAGCAAAGGCAAAAAAGGGATTGGTGAGCAACACGGTGTTAAGCTTGTCACCGTTGGAATTTCTTACCTGTGGAGTCCAGGTTCCACCTCCGTCGGTGGATCGAAACACCGCGTGCAAACCATCTTCAAACTGGCCAAAGGCAACACTCGCGGAAAGGGCATAAATAATATCCTCATTCGAGGGGGCGATGGCCAATGAGGTTCGCCCCATAGAGGCCTCGGTCAACACCGACGCCCAGCTGTCACCACCATCGGTAGTTCTGAACACCGCCGCCTGAGTAAAGGTTCCGCAGGCCGCAAAGACATGATCTGGGTCCTGTTCGGTGCGGATGGCTAGATCGAGACACCCGCCATTCACTGCCGATGGTTGCACCTGAGTCCAAACCGCCCCCCCATCGATAGAACGGAACACCCCCGCCCGGGTTGCGGCATAGACGACCTGAGCATTGTTGTGGCTGACCACTAGATCGTTCACATAGTGAAAATCGGACTTGTTCTCGGGACTCAACAGCTGGGACCAAGTG
This sequence comes from Gammaproteobacteria bacterium, assembly GCA_024222475.1. GTDB lineage: Bacteria > Pseudomonadota > Gammaproteobacteria > JAAEPA01 > JAAEPA01 > JAAEPA01. The sequence continues at coordinate 16,688 of JAAEPA010000958.1, forward strand.
ACACCACCGTCGGTGGTCTTGAATATCCCGTCACCACGCACGAAATCCCCATTGAAATATCCTTCGCCGGTTCCGGCATAGATCACATTAGGGTTCTGCGGGGACATGGCCATTGAATTGACCGCTAGATTGGCGATCAGGTCGCTCAGAGCAGTCCAACTCGTACCCCCATTGGTGGTCTTCCAGACCCCGCCGGCAACCCCGGCAGCATAGATGATATCGGCATTGCCCGGATCGATGAGCAGGGCCCTTGTGCGCCCCCCCACATTACCCGGCCCCAGCGCCTGCCAAGCCCCCGAAAACGGTTCCTGGGGGGCAGGAGCCTGCATCTCGAATTCCCGCGCTGAAAAGGCCCGATTCGAGCGTGTTGCGCTTGAATACCGTTTCATTTGTCTCATATGCTGAGACGCAGCCCCATAGCGCTCGACCGGCAGAGAGGACTGCCCGAAAGGAGCACGCTTTTGTACATAATACACTTGAGCCTCCTTAGGCTTATCGTAGCGCTTGGGGTTTTCGATCTTTTGTTTTTGCTTGGTAAGTAGGTAGGCTTTCAATTCATCATTGATCGAAGAGGCAGGGCCGGAAAGGAAGGAAAGTTCTCCTTGGTAGAATAAGACAATAACCAAGACCATCAAGAAAATCAGGGCCAATCCCACGATCCATCGGATGGCGTATCGTCCTAAACTCGGACCAGACCTGCTACTGATCACGCCCCCCCCCTGTTGAGACTTGTCGAACACAATACTTGGCTGACTCGAATCCATTGAAGAACACCTATCGCATTGGCTGGTGAGACGACTACCTGATGCCTGTCATGTACTGGACATTGATATTGACAAATCCCTTTTCATTGACCTCAAAAGGAATGGCCTGAACACTGAGAAAGGTATGCTTCTGAGGCCGCAGGATATACGCGCCAGGTGGCAACACGATACGATAATACCCCTGCGAGTCTGAACCTGCGGAGGCAATAATCTTATCCTTGACATCCCTAACCTCGAGCTGGGTCTGCATCGGCTTGCTTCGACACTTGTCGCGTCCGGCCACGGGCACCGCCCCACAAGTCGGGCCCATGGTGACATGCCCCTCCACCCCCCTTTCAGCAGCGGTAGATGTCGGTTGCATCGGTGCACAAGCGAGCAATAGTCCCAGCAGGCCCATGATCCCAAGTTTTAGCGTGTGCATTGGTATCCATTAACGGTGAGGAACAATTTTTCCTTATCGATACCCTCTGAGGGCCAGCTTCGGTCGCTCCCCGGAAAGGCCCATGGCCCGACGCATCAAATGGTGTTTCAAAGGACCGGAACGATTGGCAATCGTCAGGCCTGCATTGCGCAATATGGCCACCGGCCCCATGGAGATTGAAAACAGCGTTTTGAATCCTTCCATCAGCCGCATGGTCAGTAGATTATCCCCTTTTCGGGCCCGCTCATAGCGGCGCAATATGCGCAGACTGCCGATGTCATGCTGCGCCTCTTGCAATACCTCGGCCAGGGCTGCGGCATCCTTAAACCCCAGATTGACACCCTGTCCGGCCAGCGGATGGATGCTGTGCGCGGCATCGCCAATGAGAGCGACGCGGGGCAAAATATAGGGATTGGCCTGTCCTCCGCGTAATGGAAACACCGCCCGGAAGCTGGTGCCCGTGATACTGCCGAGTTTTCCCTCTGATGCCTGAGTCAGCATCTCGCAGAATTCCTCATCCTCCTGATTGACCAGATCCTCAGCCTGCGCCTTGCTGGTAGACCAAACGATAGAACACAGGCCATTTGCTAAGGGTAAAAAAGCTAGAGGTCCGGTGGGAAGAAATCGCTGCCAAGCCGTATTTTGATGGGATTGCTCGGTGCTGACATTAGCCACCACCGCATTTTGAGTATAATTTCGAGCCTGAAATGTAATCCCACACAGTGAACGGACCCGTGAAGCCGCACCATCCGCACCCACGATGAGCCTTGACCTGATCCGGGTGCCACTGTCCAATTCAACTTCTACCCCATCCGCCCCGATCTCTATATCGCGCACGGTATCCGGACAATACCAGCTAATGCCCTCCAGGCCACGCAAGCGCTCAACCAATGCCCCTTGGATGACCTGGTTTTCAATGATATGTCCCAGATAAGGCTCGCTTAATTCTACCGCATCGAAATGGATCTCTCCCCGTCCCGACGCATCCCACACATGCATGTGTTGATAAGGGCAGAGTCGGCGCTTTTCTATCAATGGCCAGACCCCAATGGAGCGTAGAATCTGTTCTGAGCCGGGACTTAGCGCGGATACCCGCTGATCATAGTCGCTTGCGGCATCGAAGGGCCTCGGTTCCCTCGCCTCGACGACGGCAACCCGCAGGCCGGCACCTGCCAAGGCACAGGCCAGCGTCGCACCAACCATTCCACCACCTGATATCAAAACCTCAGTATTCAAAATCACCCCTTGAGATTCACGTTAATTAGGCCGCATTCGTGCCCTGATGAGAAGGTCTCCGCAGTGCCTGACCGACAGCCAATCGCGGCAGGCGCCCCGCCATACCCATAGTTCGGCGCGCAAACATCCAGCGCAGCGGCGCGATGAGATCCATCACGACCAAACCGAGACCACCGGCATGAGTCATGCCCACCAGGGGATTGGTGAATACCCGGGCCAAGGCATCGGTCAGGCGGATAGTTTTTCTAAGATCATCCCGGCGCCAACGTGCAAATTCATTTAGTACGATCTCGCTCCCGGCATCTTGCTCATCCCCATCGACCAATAATTGAGCCAGGGTGGCGACATCACGCAGGGCAAGGTTAAATCCCTGACCGGCGACAGGATGAATGCTGTGCGCCGCATTACCCAACAATGCCAGCCTCGGTCCTACCATCTCAAAGGCCTCGATGAGGGTTAAGGGATAGGCACTTCGCGCCCCGGTCTTGACCAATCGCCCCATACGGTAACCAAACCGGTGCTGCAAGCGACTGAGAAATTCACTGTCGCTCAATCCCAAGAGAGCATCTACGTCCTGCTCCCGATTAGACCACACCAGTGAACAACGCCCCTGGCTTATCGGCAGCAATGCCAATGGACCGGTATCCGTGAACCGTTCATAGGCAATATATTTATGATGCTGTTCAGGGGTAACATTGGCGACGATGGCGGTATGTCCGTAGTTGAAACTGCGCACCTGCATACCGGCCTGTTCCCTGACCATCGATGCGCTGCCATCGGCGGCCACCAGCAAACGCCCGTGAAGCTCCAGCAACTTCCCTTCCCCGGCCTCGGGCCCGGGAGCAACCGTCACGGTCACCCGCTCAGAATCGACAGTAAAATCCCGCAAGCGAGCAGGCATGATGATAGTAACATTCTTCTGCTTGGAGACTTGCGCATAGAGGCATTCCCCCAACGCTCGGTTGATGACTACGTAACCCAGGGCCTCCACGCCCTGCTCCGTATGACTAATTCTGGTCGCGCCGAAACGGCCTCGCTCGGATACATGGATATGTTTTATGGGTGTAGCAAAGGCCTTCAGCTCATCCCACAGACCCAGGGCCTTGAAGGTCCTCACCGATCCGTAAGACAAAGCGACGGTCCTTTCATCATAACTGGGTTGTCCCGACCGTCCCACCGCATGAGCCTCTATCAAGGCGATGCGATAATCGCTGGTGGCTAAGGCGTGCGCCAGACTTGCACCGACCATGCCCCCCCCGACGATAATGATATCGTATTCGTGATTCATATCAGTCTCTCTCCCCTCCCGCCATGACGGCCTCGACATGGTCGGGCTCCTTTGCCAAGGCCTGGGTAAGGACCTCATGTCCCTTTGAGGTCACCAGTACGTCATCCTCAATGCGAATCCCGATATCCCACCAGCGACGCGAGACCCCTTTACTGTGTTTAGGGATATAGAGACCGGGTTCGATAGTGAGCGTCATCCCGGGTTTCAGCACCCGCCAATCTTCATCGATACGATAATTGCCTACATCATGAACATCCAGTCCTAGCCAGTGCCCCGTTCGATGCATATAAAAACGCCGATACGCTTCGTCCTTAACCAATTTATTGGGGCGGCCTTTCAGCAGACCGAGCGCGACCAAACCTCGGGTCAGCACCTTGACGGCCGCATCATGAGGATCATTCCAGCGATTTCCCGGCTGCACCTTCTTCATAGCGGCCTTTTGAGCCTTTAACACCAGCTCGTAGAGCGCTCGCTGCGCCGCGGTGAATCGGCCATTGACCGGGAAGGTACGGGTAATATCGCTGGCATAACCATCATATTCGCCACCAGCATCGATAAGCAACAGGTCGCCATCCTTGAGTACTGCCGAATTCTCCGTGTAATGCAGAATACAGGTATTAGCACCTCCCCCAACGATAGAGGGGTAGGCAGGGACGGTACCCGAGCGTCGAAACTCATAGAGTATTTCCGCTTCGATCTCATATTCATACATCCCCGACCTACAAGCACGCATCGCCCTCCGATGGGCGGAAACGGCAATGCCGGCCGCTTTTTTCATGGCCGCGATCTCGGCACGGGACTTGTGTAGACGCAACTCATGCAGCAAGTAATCCAGAGAGATAAATTCATGAGGCACATGGCTGCCTGAACGCGCCTTGGCACGGATCTGATTTACCCAACCCATCAGCCGCTGATCAAATTCGACACTCCGCCCCAGAGTGTAATAAACACGTTTGCGCTGTTCGAGCAACCCAGGCAGGATTTCATCGAGATCACTAATTGGAAAGGCATCATCCGCCGCATGTTGACTGACCGCACCCTGTAGTCCACTGCGCCGACCATACCAGAGCTCCTTGTCCTCATCTCTTTCGCGACAAAATAAGACGTACTGCCCCTGTTTACGCCCGGGTACCAGCACCGCCACCGACTCGGGTTCATTAAAACCGGTGAGATAAAGCAGATCGCTGTCCTGGCGGAAAGGAAAATCAATGTCTCGGTTTCGAAACTGAACGCCGGCCGACGGAATGATGGCAATACTCTCGCCCCCCATCCTACGCATTAAGGCCTTACGCCGTTTGGCAAATTCACCAGGATTCATAATTATTGCTTAACCATCTTGCAACCGCTGCAACTCTTCACGTAAAAGTAATGCGCCCACGCGCAGATACTCGACGAGTTCACTATAAGCCGCCTCGTTTTCCTCATCACGATCCTCTCCCACCCATGCCTTAGATATCTCTACGATATCGCTGAGAATTTCGGCGCTATCTTGCTCAAGCGTATTGTCATCAGTCAATCCCGCAATGGCCATACCGCACAAAAAACCTTCGCACCAACGAGTAACCTCCTCGACCCTTTGATGCAGTGAAACTTGTTCGTCTTGAGGCAAAAGTAGGGTGAAGCTCATCTCGGCATTCCCCAACTGCTCGCGTGTAGTATCGAAAAATCGATTCAAGATCTGCCTGGTTTCTATCCCCGGCAAGTCAGCCGAATCGGCATCCTCTATCATCTCGCCAATCCACGCGGATGCGGATGATGCGTTATCAACGACGAGCATACCACAGGCCACTCCTTGGCATCCCGAGGCGCTGTATTGGGACTCCGCTTGCCGCAGAGCGTTATCTATATCGTCATAATTTAGCCAAACCATGGCGTCATCTTATCATTGTTTGAGGATACCCCACAGTAATGGCGATGGGAGGTCTGTTCCCATACCGGATGGGTATATTGCGGATATTGACCCATCTACGACAGCCACTTATTATACCCTTATGGTAAAAAATCACCCGGATTCAAACACCGAACAAAACCTCAAACAACTTGAGACGCATATTGATGAGCTGATAGCAGCTTACGATCGTCTTCGAGAAGAAAATAAGCGGCTGCGAACTAAGCAGAAGGCCCACGCCGCCGAGAGGGTCAGCTTAATAGAAAAACGTGACGCCGCACGAGCCAAGGCAGAACAGATGCTCAACCGCGTCAAAACCATGGAAGACCCCCATGAGTGATATCAGCATACCCATAACCATTACCATCCTCGGGAAAGAGTATCAGATTGCTTGTCCCAAGAGTGAAAAGGACGAATTACTCGCATCTGCTGAATACCTCAATCATAAGTTGCGAGAGATACGCAACAGTGGGAAGGTTGCTGGTTCCGACCGTATCGTAGCTCTTGGCGCCCTGAATATCACTCACGAACTACTAACGCAGCAATGGCAACGCGCGCATGTCGATACCCATATCCACTCACTTAACAATCGTCTTAGCACTCTTTTAGAAGAAAACGAATAATCTTTACACGAGAAGCATCTATCCTGGTATAATAAAGCTAGCGTTTTGGTTTTTGTTATACACTGATTTAGCTTTGGACGCGCCCTGCGGTGTACGTGGATAGCTGGGTATATTCCTTGAGCCTATCTTTATACCCACGGGAGTCAAGTTGATGATGTTGTTGTGCATGTCCGGTTTCCGGAAAGCCTGATACATCTCCAAGACTCCCACCCTGAACCTTCGGTTCGAGGTCGAAGGCTTGTCACGGCATATGCGGGGCGCGTCCTCTCCCTTCATCTTAGTTCCTAAGAGACTGCCCGAATAACCATCGCTTCAACCCAAAAACAGATTGTACGCAGGATTATCGGTTTCTTCCCAATATTGGTATCCGAGTTTATCCAGTCTCGCCCGAAACCTATCTCTATCCTGCTGAGCAACCTGCATCCCCGCTAAAACTCGACCGTATGCCGCACCGTGATTGCGGTAATGGAACAAGCTGATGTTCCATTCCTGACCGATGGTATTCAGAAATTTGAGCAATGCCCCCGGTCGTTCGGGAAATTCGAAACGATACAAGATCTCATTGACGACCTTGGTCGAATGACCACCGACCATGTGCCGAACATGAAGCTTGGCCATCTCATTGTCACTCATATCAACGACTGCATACCCCTTAGCACTCAACCGATCAACGATCGATTGCCGTTCCATATCCCCATCATCCAGTTGAATGCCCGCGAATATATGGGCAGTGGTCTTGTCTGCATAACGATAATTAAATTCGGTGATGCCACGCTTCCCAATGGCACGACAAAATTTACGAAAACTCCCGGGTTTTTCTGGAATAGTAACGGCCAATAGGGCCTCGCGCCGCTCACCCAGCTCGGCCCGCTCGGCCACATGCCTTAAACGGTCAAAATTAATATTGGCGCCACTGTTGATTGCAATCATATGACGGTGGGTAATCCGCTCGCGTTTAACATACTTTTTAATCCCGGCTACGGCAAGGGCACCGGCAGGCTCGGCAAGGGTACGCGTATCATCGAAGATATCCTTGATGGCCGCGCAAATCTCATCGGTATCCACCAGCAGGACCTCATCCACATATTTTCGTGCTAGACGAAATCCCTCTTTACCAATCTGCTTCACCGCAACACCGTCGGCAAAAATTCCCACCTGGTCCAAGATGACTCGACGTCCTTTACTTAGAGCCATCTGCAAGGAAGGAGCGTCCTTCGGCTCCACACCGATAATCTTCACCTCCGGGCGTAGATGCTTGATAAACGTAGCCACACCAGCGATGAGTCCACCCCCACCGACCGGAACAAAGATCGCTTCTAAATCATCCGGGTGTTGCCTGACAATCTCCAGAGCGATGGTCCCTTGCCCGGCAATAACCTGCGGATCATCGTAGGGATGGATAAAAACCATGCCCTTTTGGCTGGCCAACAGCATCGAATGCTCATAGGCCCCATCGTATGTGTCCCCGTGCAATATTGGCCTGCCCCCGAAGGAACGTACAGCTCTCACCTTTATGGGGGGCGTCGTACGAGGCATTACGATAATGGCCTTAATACCCAAGCGGCTAGCCGCCAGCGCCACTCCCTGGGCATGGTTACCGGCAGAGGCGGTGATGACACCACGAGAGCGCTGTTCTTGGTCTAATTGTACGATCTTGTTATAAGCGCCACGGAGTTTGAACGAAAACACCGGCTGCTGATCTTCACGTTTTAGGTAGACTTGATTGTTGAGTCGCCGGGAAAGGGAGGGCGCCAGATCAAGGGTCGACTCTATAGCGACGTCATAAACCCTGGCGGTCAGTATTTCTTTTATATAATCGCGAGACATCCTAGCGCTCTAATGATTTTAGGTGAATGAATAAGTCTTCAATATAAGGCATTTTCCGAATATTCTAATATATTTCTGAGCCCATGAGATAAAAATCCTATGACTTGCAAAACCTCAGCCAGTATTATTTCTATATCCGTCACGAGGATATTACTCATCCTATGTACCGGTATCGAAATTTCAAATAGCTAACGAGTCGAGTATTAATATGAATCAAGACCAAATGAAAAAACAGGTTGCCGAGGCCGCCATCGAGTATATCGAAATGGGGGATGTCATTGGTGTCGGTACCGGTTCAACCGCAAATTATTTCATCGATGCACTTGCCAAGATGAAAGGTAAGATCGATGGCACGGTGGCCAGTTCGCAGGCCAGCGCACAACGCCTCCAAGGGCATGCCATCCCTGTTCTGGAGCTAAATGAAGTGGGCGACCTACCCCTCTACGTGGATGGCGCCGATGAAGCCACCCGACAGCTGCATCTGATCAAAGGGGGTGGAGGCGCGCTGACCCGGGAGAAGATCGTCGCCGGCGCCAGCGAGAGATTTGTGTGTATCGCCGATAGCTCCAAACTTGTGGATGTTCTTGGTAAATTTCCTTTGCCGATAGAGGTCATCCCCATGGCACGCAGCTTTGTGGCGCGCCAGCTCGTCAAACGGGGCAGCCTGCCCGAACTGCGGGATATGTTTAAAACGGATAACGGGAATATGATCTTGGACGTACACAACCTCGAGATTCTGCAACCCACAAAAATGGAAGCCGAACTCAACAACATCTCTGGAGTCGTCACGGTTGGAATATTCGCCTTACGACCGGCCGATGTACTTTTATTGGGTACGCCCAGTGGGGTGGAAAAATTGGGCTGATATTTATACTTCGAACGGTTGTAAATCACGATTTTTCGCTGCCCCTGAACATCGATAGCCGCGTTGCTCAGGCTCGCAATAAAACCTTGCTATTACTCACCTTCGCGCCTTGCTCTCGATGCCCATGGCTCACCCAAAATTTCTCAATTTACAACCGTTCGAAGTATAGCCCCGATTATTGGCGTTACACCTAAACTGACAGGAGTGCCTTAAAACCGCCTACCCCCCCGCGCTGATAGGTATCTGCAACATCTGGCCGGCACGGATACGATCGCTCTTGAGCGCGTTATAATGACGTATCGTGTTGATCTCGACATCATAACGCTGCGCTATAGCAGAGAGTGTTTCGCCTGATCGTATGACATGTGTAGTGCGATTCATTGAGGCCAGCAGGGTGCCCGGCGGAGCATAGCCCTTCAAATAATGTTTGATTCCCCCCAACAGGGCCTTGGCAAGGTTACCTTGATGCACCTTACTGCGCAGTCGCCTTTCATCCTGAGTATTGGACAAAAAGGCCGTCTCCACTAGCACGGAGGGCATATCGTGCGCCTTCAAAACGACGAATCCAGCCTGCTCCACCCGATTGCGATGAATCTTTCCGGTCTTTTTCAGCGATTTCAACATGCCGTCGGCCAGATCGATACTGGCCTCGATGGTAGCATTCAGCATAAGGTCCACGATGACCTTGGCCAGCTGGTCTTCCTTACCAAATAGCACGTCGTCTTTTAGATCGACCCTATTCTCATTCTCTGCCAATACCCGGGCCGCCTCGCTAGTCGCCCCGTTCTTGGATAGTACATATACCGATGAGCCTCGCGCCCGACGATTCCTCGCGGCATCGGCATGAATCGATATAAACAGATCGGCCTTGTGCTGCCTGGCCCGGGCGATCCTGGTGCGCAGAGGCAAAAAGACATCCCCTTCACGTATCATTACCGCGCGTATCCCTTTTTCCCTTTTAACAAGGGCTTCCAGACGCCTTGCGATGGCAAGCACAACATTTTTTTCTTTCGTCTTATACCTTCTACCTATGGCCCCAGGGTCCTTGCCACCATGGCCGGCATCGATGGCGATGACCACATCACGGAGTTGTTTCTTTTCGGAATTGGCGGTAATGACCGGTTCGCGTTTCTTACTGCGTTGAGGATGGAGCTCAACCAATAACCGGTGCCCCTTGCCTTTGGCCGGAGGTAACAGAAAACTCTTGGGACTGACGGCCCTAGCTAGGTCTAAAACCACCCGCAGATCGGAACGCTCTCGCTTAGCGTAACGGATATTCCTGAGCAGGGAATGATCGAATCTCGGGCTGTCGAACCCCTGGGATAGCCGCGCATCGTTAAGATCGATCACCACCCGCTCTGGATTATGCAGGGTAAATATTTTATGGTGAACGGATGCGCTTAAATCAAAAATTACATTATTTTTATCACCTTTCGAGGACTGGCGAATGCTGCGGACCATGACTTTCTGGCGTGCCCATAACGGCTGTGAATACAAACTGAGTAACGCTGTGAGCCCACCCGCCAAACATTCAAATATGAATTGACGCCTAGGTTGCAATATTTTATTCACGGCCTAGCTGCCCTCCCATGATGGATGGCACCCGATCATCGTATAGTGATAGTGGAGGATAAAAATCATAGCATTTACCATTACTTACATGATTCACCTTGCGCTACGGTGAATTCAACAACCCCTTGAGCACGGAAAAGTCTTCCAGTATGCGTATAAATCCATGATTACAAGTGTGATCGATTTTTAGAAAAACTCAAGATTTATTATTAATTCCGACACTTATCACCAACTTCTATAGCATTACATCAGCCAATATTCTCAAATTTAGATAATATCCGACGACCGGCTTCGCTCCGCCCCATCAGTTCCACCCGGCGCCCCTCACCCATGAATTGTATGCCGATGGTGATATCGGCATGAGGGAGAAAATCTTTAGTCCGATCAGGCCATTCCACCAAACAGATCGAGCGGCGCTGAAAGTAATCCTGTATACCCATGTATTCCAATTCCAATGGGTCCACCAATCTATAAAAATCAAAATGATACACATCATATCGTGAAAACTCGTAAGGCTCGACAAGGCTATATGTCGGACTCTTCACCGCCCCCTCATAACCGAGGGCATGAAGAAACCCACGTACCAGGGTCGTCTTCCCCGCACCTAGTCCACCTTCAAGTGAAATAAGCACCCCCAAATCGCAGACCAAGGCGAGCCGGCCACCAAGGGTCGCCATCACCTCACTGCTTGGCACGCTGCATATCACGGATTGACCCAATGGCGAAGATGGGGAAACAGATCGCTGGCCAGCATTCCTCTTTCCCCCTGAGCGGCGGCTGAGTCACCTGCGGCACCATGTATCCACACCCCCAATTCGGACGCATCCACAAAACTCAGTCCTTGAGCTAATAGACCCGCAATGACACCGGTCAGGACATCGCCCATCCCCCCTGACGCCATCCCCGGGTTACCCGTGCTGCAAACAGCAACTCGCTTACTGCTAGCCACCAATGTCCCAGCGCCTTTAAGAACACAAACCCCGCCGTAGCGTTGCTGTAACGAGGCTGCCGCAGCGTATCTATCGCTCTGAATGGTCTCTGTATCACAGCGCAACAAACGTGCCGCCTCGCCAGGATGAGGAGTCAGAACCCAGCGATCCGATTCGCTGGGATCTGCCGCCAACAGATTCAAGGCATCGGCATCCACCACCTTGGAATGAGGATATTGGAGTACGGTTTCGAGCATATGGCGCGACCATTGCGTCTGCCCCAACCCCGGACCGATAGCAATGACCGTAGCCCGCTCCAAGAGGGGCGCAAGCGCATCGGCCGATTCAACCCCATGGACCATTAGCTCAGGCACGGTCAGATTCAATGTCGAGGCATGGCACTCCCGAGTTGCCACACTGACCAAACCCGCGCCCGTACGTGCGGCAGCCTCGGCCGCCATCCGCGCCGCGCCGGACATTCCTCGTTCGCCCCCGATCACCAATACGTGCCCAAACCGTCCCTTGTTGCTATTTCGCCTACGCGGCCTTAACAAAACCTCACAGCCTTGTGGATCAACCCTTAGTGCGGCGGGCATTTGAGCTTCATAAGCAGCTGCCGGTACCTGCAAATCATCAAAATAAAGCTCACCGCAGAAGTCTAAGGCATCGGCGGTGAACTGCCCCTGCTTCAGACCGATGAAAGTCACGGTGCAATCGGCTCGAACCGCAGCGCCTAACACCCCTCCGGTATCGCTATGCAGCCCCGAAGGGATATCCACAGCCAGGCTCGGTATATCCTGAGCATTGATGGCCTCGATAATTTCTTTCCAGCGATCCCGCACCGCCCGCTCCAAGCCCGTTCCAAATAGGGCGTCGACAATCACATCGCAGTCCGGTAGAGACTGTCCCGAATACCCCTGCTCAGATCCACCAGCATCTAGATAAGCCCGCCGGGCGGTGAGGGCGTCACCGCGTATGCGTTGCGGATCTCCGAGCTGGAACAGGTTGACACGCCATCCTGCCTGCAAGGCCAAGCGGGCGATGACATAGCCATCCCCACCGTTGTTACCAGGTCCGGCCACCACCAGTAGCGCGCGGGCCTGGGGCCAGCGTTGTTGCAAAACCTCGAAGGTCGCCCTACCGGCTCGCTGCATCAGTGTGTAACCGGGGATGGAAAGATCCTCAATCGCCGTACGGTCTAGTTCACGAACCTGATCTGCACGATAGAGATTAATTGGTAAATCAGTCATTTGAATATGAAACCTTGATATATTGTAAATTTTAGCAAACCATTCGAAACACGCCTTAATTATAGCCTTTGCGGTTGAGTTTTCTGGAGAGAGAGCAATGTCGTCGATGAAAAAGACTAATTTCACTCCCCTTGCCAAAAGAATCAAGCAATGGGGTCGTGAACTGGGTTTTCACAAGGTGGGAATTTCCGATACCGATCTGTCGAGAGACGAAATACATCTCAAACACTGGCTTGAACAAGGACGCCATGGTGAGATGGGCTACATGTCCCGCCACGGTACCAAACGCAGCCGCCCTGCGGAACTTCTGCCCGGGACAATACGCATCATCTCCGTGAGAATGAATTACCTGCCGCCTGGCGGACGTGATCCAGATGAAGTTTTGCAATCCACTCAACAGGCCTATGTCTCTCGCTACGCGTTGGGGCGAGATTACCACAAGCTTATGCGCAAACGCTTACAGCGCTTGGCGGATAAGATACAGAAGATCAGCGGTCCCTTCGGCTATCGCGCCTTTGTCGATAGCGCCCCGGTATTGGAAAAGGCCATTGCGGCCAAGGCCGGGCTGGGATGGATAGGAAAACACACCAGCCTGCTGAGTAAACAGGCGGGTTCATGGTTCTTCCTGGGTGAACTCTATACCGACCTGCCTTTGCCTATAGATGTCCCGGTAAGCGAACACTGCGGAGATTGCCGAAACTGTATCGAGGTCTGCCCCACTCAGGCCATCACCGCCCCCTATCAACTCGATGCCAGGCGCTGCATCTCCTATCTCACCATCGAGCTACGCACCGCCATTCCTTTGGAGTTTCGCTCACTCATCGGCAATCGCATCTTTGGTTGCGACGACTGTCAACTGGTATGCCCCTGGAACCGCTTTGCCAAAGTGGCTGAGCTGGATGACTTCAAGATCCGTCACGGATTGGATGCGGCCTTGTTGGTCGATCATTTCCAATGGCGTCGGGAAGAATTTCTCAGCAACACGGAAGGTTCCGCCATCCGCCGTATCGGCTACCACGGTTGGTTGAGAAACATTGCCGTAGCTTTAGGAAATGCACCGAGCTCCGAGGAGGTACTCACGGCACTTAAACAAAGGAAAAATTACCCCTCAGAACTGGTGCGAGATCACGTACATTGGGCATTGGCACAACACCGTGCAGCCAAACACCATTCTCGGACAGCCTCCTAGATTCTCTCAAGCAACCTGGATAGGAATTGAATTCCGAGTGCGAAGGATTTTGTTCGAGGCATCGAGATAGACAAGCTTTGGCTTGAATTTTACCGCTCTTTGCTGCTCTAACTGTCCGTATGCACAAATAATTATTCGATCATCCGGGCTGGCCAGGTGGGCCGCAGCCCCATTGACTGAAATGATACCGCTGCCGTTCTCGGCACGAATAGTATAGGTGGTAAATCGCTCCCCATTAGCAAGATTATAGATATGTATCTGTTCGTACTCGTGGATACCCGTAGTATCCAGCAAGTTTCCATCGATGGCACACGAGCCCTCGTACTCAAGTTCCGCGTGGGTCACCCTGGCCTGATGGAGTTTGGCTTTCAATAATGTTAGCAACACGACAGGGGCTCTCAGCTCCTTGGTATTAGAATTATGTGATACAGCTATTATAATTTGTAATATTAGTATAATAAATTTTATCTTATTGCAACTCCACAATCCGTAATCGCAATAATAATCTCTGCAAAATAAACCATTTATATCATTGCGATCTCCCTCAAAACAGTACCAAAGGGAGGGATTTCAATCGAGCCGGGATTATGCCCTTTTAACGATCATCCTTCAAATGTAAAAGAACATTGTCAATCAATCTTGCCTTACCTAGCCAGGCGGCGGCAAGGATCACCAAGGCCTTGTCTTGCGAGCCTGCATCACTCAGATCCCCTTGCCTTAGAATTCTTAAGTAATCTGGAGTATACCCATGAGATATAAGATCTTTTTTTGATTCCTCCAAAATCTTTGAGTACTCCCGAGCACCCCCTTTAATGGCGATTTTCAGCCCCTTCAGAACCAGGTAAAGAAGCGGTGCCCGACGACGTTCATCGGTACTGAGATAACTGTTACGAGAGCTCATCGCCAAGCCATCGGATTCTCTTACTGTCGCCACGGCTACGACCTCAACCGGAATATTCAGATCCGCCACTAACCGTCTGATGAGCAACAATTGCTGGTAATCTTTTTTCCCAAAGACAGCGACATCCGGTTGAACCATATTGAAAAGTTTAGTCACTATAGTGGTCACCCCACGGAAATGACCCGCCCGACTGGCGCCACAAAGAATCCGTGACAGTCCCGGGACATCGACTTGGGTAGCAGTTTCCATACCCAGTGGATAGACCTCGGAGGAGCTCGGGACAAACACCAAATCAGCACCCATTCCCTCAAGTTTTTGCCTATCCTCCTCCAGGGTACGAGGGTAGCCCTTTAAATCATTCTCACGATCAAACTGCATAGGATTGACAAAAATACTCACCACTACCCGTGACGCCTCAGCCTTTGCTGTTTCCACCAATTGAAGATGACCACGGTGAAGATTGCCCATCGTCGGCACCAAGGCGATGCGCTCTCCTTCGGCACGCCATTGTCCCAGCACTTTTCTGAGTTCAGGAATATTAGAGACAGTCAACATGACTATAAAGAATTGAGATCGAAACCAAAACGCTAAAAGGCATGTTCAGGAGCAGGAAAACGATGATTTTTTACAGCATCGACATAGGCGCGGACGGCTTCCTGTATCGTCTTTCCCCCCTCGATAAAATTATGCGCGAAACGGGGGACCTTGCCAATCGTGATACCCAGCAAATCCTGCAATACCAGGATCTGACCGTCGCAATCCAGACCCGCACCTATACCGATGACGGGCACATCCACATTCGCGGTAATCTCAGCCGCCAATAAACTAGGCACACATTCGAGCAACAGCATCGCCGCGCCCGCCTCCTGTAAGCTCGAGGCATCCTCCAACATCAGCGCAGCACTGCGTTCATCCTTGCCTTGAACCTTGTAACCGCCCAATTTATAGATCGACTGCGGTCGTAGGCCCAGATGCGCACAAACCGGTACGCCTTGATCGTTGAGACGCCCCACCGTTTCGATCTGGGTGGTGCTGCTTTCGAGCTTGACCATATGCACCCCACCTTGCTGCATTAATCTCGCCGCATTCATCAGCGCCTGCTCGGGACTGCAATAACTCATAAACGGCATATCACCGACCACCAAGGCCCGCCGGCTTCCTCGAACCACGCACCGACTATGGTAAACCACATCATCCATGGTCACTGGCACGGTGGTCTCAAGGCCTTTGATCACCATACCAAGCGAGTCGCCCACCAGGATTAACTCCACTCCCGCATCCTCCACCACTGCGGCAAAACTGGCATCATATGCCGTGAGACATGCTATTTTTTTCTTTTCCTCCTTCATTTTCTTGAAGGTAGAAATGGTGATGCGTTTGGATTCAAGCGGTACGCTCATCGCTGTTCTCAGTTTTTTGTAATTTAGACCCGGTAAGCGGTGTGGGGGAAACGCCGATTAGAGGCTATACCCATGATGGATGGGATTTCGGGTGTGCAAAGTGCATTGGATCTGTCGCAGAGTCTGGCAGAACACGTAAGGCATAGTTTTTCTATGGTTCTGGTATTCTAACACGGCAAAGGCGGCGTGCTATGGGCCCTGGAAACTCTCTCGTCACTGGTAAAATCACCGGTCCCCGATATTGGTACCAGCACCGGTAGATCTTCTCCGATACCGCCGTGCCCCAGAACCTCCAGTGGTCTTGCTCATTACCGTTGCGGTTTTGACAGTCGACGCCTGATATTCCGTCCACCAACGGCAATCATCCTGCAAATCCTCTCCTGCCTCAGCACGCAGACATAAAAAATCATAGGCTGCCCGAAAGCGCGGGTGAGTTACGAATCTCTGAGGCCGTTTACCCGACTTGAATCTGAACCTGGATTGCAGAAACCATATCTCACGCATGGTCACATTAAAGCGTTTCGGAATAGAGGTATGCCTGAGCTGATCCGCGATCACGTCCCGGCCCGCATTCTGCAGAGCCTCCGTCTCCCCCTTGTCCCCACGCAAATAATATTTCATGCGATGGCGCACCGGCTCCCATAACAACACCGCATAAAGAAATGCCGGAGTAACGTGCTTGCCGCTATTGATGCGATCATCAGTATTGCGCAGAGCGTGTGATACGAAGGTGATCGGAAATCCCTGCTCCTCTTTAGCCAAAGCCGTCTCGGTCGCCGGAAAAAGTCGACTGAACAAGCCATAGTGGCGTAATAGGGCAAATGTTTCTACTGCGGATCCACCATGAAACAACTTCGAGACCTCGTCGTACAAACGCGCCGCAGGTACTGACTTGACGAGATCCACCAGCTCGAACATAGCGGCCTGCGTATCGGCTTCGATACGAAATCCAAGCTTGGCGGCAAACCTTACCGCTCGCAACATACGTACGGGGTCTTCCCTAAATCGAGTCAATGGATCACCGATGATTCGCAGTACCCCGCGGCGCAGATCATCCATGGCGTCGACATAGTCGACTACCGAAAAATCATTGATATCGTAATAGAGTGAATTGATTGTAAAATCACGCCGTAAGGCATCCTGCTCTATGGTGCCAAAGGCATTATCACGAATGATACGGCCATGCTCTCCCAGGGTTGGGCCCGCAGACCCGGAATCCGAGTTTGGTGAGGCGCGAAAAGTGGCAACCTCGATGATTTCTCGTCCAAACCGCACGTGGGCGAGTCGAAATCGCCGACCAATGAGACGACAATTACGAAACAGACTACGAACCTGCTCAGGGCGAGCATCGGTGACCACATCGAAATCCTTGGGCTCACGCCCCAGCAGTAGATCGCGCACCCCACCGCCGACCAAATAGGCCTGAAAATCCGCGTCCTTGAGTCGATATAATACCTTGAGGGCAGGTTCACTAATATCGCCCCTGGAGATATGGTGATCGGGTCGCTTCAGTACGGCTGGCGTAGGGTTTTTGCTATCCAAAAGATTCATGCTTCCTAGGTACCGGTAATAAAATATTTTTTACGATGGGCCATAAACTCGAGGCCCCCACCGCTACGAGTATGACTTGTTTATCCACAACAGACCGCTATAATACCACTCCTTCTCATCTTGATTGCAGAAATCGTGCTCCCATCGTCTAGTGGCCTAGGACTCCGGCCTCTCACGCCGGCAACAGGGGTTCGAGTCCCCTTGGGAGCGCCACTCATTAAGGCCGCCTATAAAAATAGTGCTTTTTTATGAGCGCAAGGAAGCGCCCACGCGCTAAACCGCAATGTACAAGTAGTGCGCGAGAGTTCGAGCACGGATCTGACGCCGCAATCGCGGAAAGGGTTACTTTACAAACTGGTACCTGGCCGAAAGGGCTAGCCCTTTCGGCCCATTTGCAGTGGTAAAGATAAACTCCGCACCCTGATCGGCCCGCTCAAAACCCCTCGAAAAAACGCCTTTCGTCGTCTATTCCTGCCCCCTATCCTCCTGAATCACCGCCCATCGCCTTTCTCTTAGCTATCGTCAACATAATGTGTAAGATAAACTTTGTAAATTTTCACCTTTACCGGAGAGAGAAATGCTCTGCCCGCTGAAATTTAGTCTAAGGCCAAAATAGCATCATCTATAATAGATTAACACTCACCCAGACCTCCAACGTTATTAACCATGAAAATGAAGTCTCGGCACCTGTCACCGGAGAAACCGATAGCCGTCAGGGGCGTTAATGCCTCGACCAACGACGTAGAAGAACTACGCTCCATTCATGAGAAACCAACTCAAAGAATATCAAAAAACCCCGCGCAATACAGCGAAGTCAATTTACGGGCTATGATGAATCACTCACCTACATTGATCTATCAAAAAGATCTTGAAGGGCACTACTTATTCGTCAACGATACCTTTAGCCGATTTTTCTCCGTCACTCGCAAACAAATTCTTGGGAAAACCGATGAACAGCTGTTTGATCTAAGACTTGCTAGGCATTTTCGCAAACGTGATACAGAGGCTCAAAATCAAGACAGCAACTACGAAACCAAGGAGGAAAAAATACAGTTCAATGAGACTAACTATTGGTTCTTGAGTAGCCGCCTCCCGCTGATATCACGAAACGGTGTGGTTAATTCCATCCTCTGGAATGCGATCAATATCACTGCCAAGAAACGCATCGAACACAAAGCAAGGAATACGGGTCAGGAATTAAGTTTACAGCATCACCTGCGCGACAGCCTGCTCAATCAGCGTGCCGACTATGTTGCCGCCATCGATCCTAATTTCAACTATTTAATGGTCACGCCGGCCTATGTTGAAATCATGCAAGAGCTGTTTGGGGTGGAGTGCAAAGAGGGCCACAATCTGAAGGCTCCCTTGAGAAATAGCCCCGAGAACCTTGATTGGTTTACTGACTTATGGAACCGGGCCTTGAGGGGTGAGCACTTCTCAGATATTTTCGAGTATGCTGAAGCCAGTGGAGAAAGCAGATACCTAAAATATGAGATGATCCCGGTTCGACACAGCGATCATACCATCCTGGGAGCAGCGATATTTGCCCGTGATATCACCAGCAGAAAAAAAGCAGAGCTGGCGTTACAGTACAGCGAACAAGTCTACCGCAACCTGATAGAAAAGACCGACACGGGCTATGTGACATTGGATCTAGATGGGAAGGTCCTGGATGCCAATCCCGAATATGTACGTCTCTCCGGTCATCGAAGCTTATCTCAGATCCTTGGGCGGTCTCCTATTGATTGGACTCATCCCGATGATATCGAAACGCATGAAAAAGAACTCAATAAGGTGCTCTCCCGAGGAGACATGAAGAATTTACATCTGCGCTTAGTAGACTCAGGCGGCCAAATTACTCCAGTAGAGAGTAATGCCAGCATGCTGGAAACGCTCAAAGGCGAGCAGATTATCATCTGGTGTCGCGACATCAAGGAACGCGTCGAACAACGGCGTAAGATCGAACAATTGGCATATTATGACTCACTGACCGGCCTGGAAAATCGTATCCTGCTCACCCAGCAACTAAAAAAAGCGATTCAACGCGCCGAACGTCATGGTGAAAGACTCGCTGTCATGTTCGTCGATCTCGACCGGTTCAAACATATCAATGATTCTTTGGGTCATGAGGTCGGCGATGTGGTGTTACAGCACGTGGCCAAACGTCTAAAAACCGCTATACGAGCCAGTGACACGGTCGGCCGTCTGGGGGGAGATGAGTTTCTATGCGTGGTTTCCGAACTAACCGATGTGGAACATGACTCCATCTGCATTGCTCAGAAACTGCTGCAGGCACTAGGCCAATCCTACCGGGTGGGCGAACATGAGCTGCACCTCTCGGCCAGTATCGGAATCAGCATCTACCCGGACAATGGGACCGATGCCTCCACCCTGATCAAGAATGCCGATGCCGCCATGTATCAGATCAAGGAAAGTGGTCGGGACGATTACGTCTTCTTTTCACCGGCCATGAATGATCGATCGCACAACTTTGTCGCCATGGCCAATAAACTACGCTCAGCCCTGGCAAACAGACAACTCGAGCTGCACTTTCAACCCCAATACCGATTGAGCAACAGTGAGATGGTAGCCGCCGAGGCCCTGTTGCGCTGGCATCATCCCGAGCAGGGCTTTATTCCGCCGGCTACATTTATTCCGGTAGCCGAGGACATCGGTCTGATGAAGTCCTTGGGCCACTGGATCCTGGAAAATACCTGTGCCCATTTACAACAATGGCGCTCCCTAAACCTTCCCTTGGTACCCATCTCCATCAATGTATCCGCGCGTCAATGCCGGGATAAATGGGTGGAAGACGAGGTCCTGCATTGCCTACAAAAATACGATATCGCTCCCAAATACCTGCAGCTGGAATTCACCGAAAGTTCACTGATCTCCAATTCCTGTGAGGCGAAATACATGCTCAAGGAGCTCAAATCCCTAGGCATCAGCATCGCAATCGATGATTTCGGTACCGGTTTTTCCAGCCTGAGCTATCTCAAACAGTTTCCCATCGATAAATTAAAGATCGACAAAAGCTTTATTCTCGATATCGGATGTGACGAGGGCGATGAAACCATTGTCGCCGCGATTATCGGTCTGGCCAAAAACCTCAAATTATCGGTGTTGGCCGAGGGCGTGGAAACCGAAACACAACTGAATTTCCTCAAGAATCTACATTGTGATGAAGCCCAGGGCTTTTATTACCACCGCGCCCTGGACAGTAAACATTTTTTAAAACTGCTGACCCAGAGAAAGAACAAACCTCAGATCGAGCAGCCGGCTTGAGTATAGCCTAGCCCGGATAATTCATGAATTATCCGGGCTAGGAGGGAATTGCGCCAATATTTTTTTAACGGCCCCATTGATCTTTTTTCCCTTCTCCTCTTTAGTTTCTGATGGTAGCACCCGGGCCTGGGCAGTTCCGCGCCAAATGGCCCTTCGAGTCTCGCCATCGGAAATAATCAACAGCAGGGTTCCTTGTTCGTAGTCATTCTCCCTTGAGGTACGCCACACACCAGGATTTGATTGGAACCCTTCATCCACCGGACCAATACGGGGTGCCCAACCTGCCCAGTGGCCCAGCGTATCATCACTGGTCTTGGATTCCACCCAGACTGAATAGCGAATAAAAAAGTCAGGGGCGCCCACCGCCTGTCTCTCGTAGCCTTTGCCCGTTAATTCAGAATCAACAGCTGCGCGGATTTGGGAATCGAGAAATTTATAACGGGCGGAAAATTCTGCCTGTCCCTTACTCTTTTTGGGCATCCAAAGATAATTTTTCAGATCCGAAAATCGTATAGATTTATCGTACTCCGAACTAACCTCAATAGTGCTGCAAGCACTGAGCATGACGACGCACAGGGCCAGAACATAGTATTTTAAATAGATCATCTTGCCGGTTTCCCTCATTTTTTTAATCTTGGCTGCATATTATAGTAAGATGTTGTTTTGAAATCTCCGAACCGGTCTTTATCCACAGGGCTCGCAGTAACCACCTTAAGAGCAGCCAAGATGATAGCAATAATTCTGGCCGCCGGCGTAGGCCGACGTCTGGGGGAGACCGATAAAAGGCCACCCAAGAGCCTGCTAAGATTTGGGGGGAAATCCTTATTACAGCGTCATATCGAAGATTTGCAACGCTATGGCATCGAGCAGATCTATATCACTGTAGGGCATCAGGTACAGGCGATCGAAGATGAGATTGGTAGTTTGGATTTGCAGAGCAGGGTTACTACGGTCTATAACCACCACTACATCAAAGGGAGCGTCATCAGCCTATGGAGCATGCGGGATCAGCTCACTGGCGGCGAAGACATCGTTTTGATGGATACCGGTGTATTGTATGATGATCGTATCATCGAAAAACTCACCCGCAGCGAGATCTCCAACTGCTTCTTGTTAGACCGCAATTTCCAGCCTGGTGATGAACCGGTCAAAATCTGTATCCGAGATGGCATCCCGATCGAGTTTCGCAAACAGATCCCAGCCGGATTATCCTGTGAGACCTGCGGGGAATCCGTGGGTTTCTTTCGGTTCTCCAGCCAGACGGCCACTCGATTATTCCAGTCTTGCAAATACTATGTCTCACAACACCTGGATGAGACTCCCTATGAAGAGGCGATCCGTGACCTGCGGCTGGAAACACCAACTGAATTCGGTTTTCTAGACATTACGGGTTTGCCCTGGATCGAGATCGATTTTCCCGAAGATATCGAGCGCGCCGAGAGAACAATCCTGCCCCAGCTAACGACGGTATAATGAGCCAACCTGAGGTCATGTGAAGGAACATCATATCCTTACCCTCAGCCAAAGCCACCAACACCGTGATCATCGCGACAACAGGCTACACGGGCAGAGAGTTATTCGCCCTGGCAGATCGCAGCAATCATCTTTATATGGTGGGATCCATGGGCTGCGCGTCTTCCATGGCATTGGGGTTATCAATGGTGCGGCCGGATCTAAATGTTATAGTCATCGATGGCGATGGTGCAGCCCTCATGAGAATGGGCAATCTCGCAACCATCGGCGCCTATGGCAAACCCAACCTGTTTCACATCCTACTTGATAACGAGGTGCATGATTCCACGGGGGGGACAGGCTACCGTTTCTACAGGGGTGTCTTTTGCCCATATCGCCGCGGCCTGCGGTTACGGTAGCGCTATGGCAGGTAATTCACTTTCGATAGCAGATTCCTTGTTTGCACAAGATTCTGCCGATGGGCCCAGATTTGCGCATCTTAAGATTACTCCCGGAACAGCAGCAGACTTACCACGCCCTAATTTATCTCCAATAGAAACCTTAGAACGATTCATGGATCATATAAATTCGAAAATATAGAATCTAGAATCTATAAACAAGATATCTTGCAACTGTATAAATTTGAACAAAAGATGTTATATCGAATAGGGTTCATTGGTTTAATTTTCTTTTTTTCGGTAACCATGCTGCCCGAAACCGGCCATACTACCCGATGTCTTTTTATATCCTCTTACCACAAAGGCAATGCCTGGTCCGATGGGATAGAAAAAGGCTTGCGCTCGGTACTCGACGGTCACTGTGAGATTCGGCAATTTGACATGGACACCAAACGACACAAGGATGAGGAATCCAAGAAAAATGCCGCGGAAAAGGCTCGACAACTGATATACGACTGGGATCCGGAGGTCGTCATCACCGCCGATGACAATGCGGCCAAGTATCTTATAGCGCCCTTCTTCCGTGATCACGACATACCCTTTGTCTTTTGTGGTCTCAATTGGAGTACAGATGAATATGGTTTCCCCTATTCCAATGTCACGGGCATGCTCGAAGTAGCGCCCATCATACCCATGATTCAGAAGGCCAGACAACTACTACCAGGTTTGAACAAGGCCTACTACATTGGAGCAAATACCCTCACGGAGCAGAAAAATCTGCGCAAAGTAAAAGAAATCACTGAGGAGATGGAGATTTCACTCGATCATCGACTGGTCGAAGATACCGGTGAATGGTTTAACGCCCATCGTGATGCCCAGCACAGTGATCTGATCATTATAGGAAGCAGTGCTGGAATGACCGAATGGAATCCTCAGTCTGCGCTGATGAGTATCGTTCAACGCCCCAGCAAGCTCAGCATGACCAATCATCAATGGATGATGCCGGTCACCCTACTTGGATTTACCAAGATTCCCGAAGAGCAGGGGGAGTGGGCCGGCAAGGTTGCTCTGAGTATCCTGCACGGAAAAAATCCTGGGGAAATCCCGATAGTACCCAATCGAAAATGGGATCTTTGGGTAAATGAACAATTACTCAATACTGTTGATATTGAACTGCCGCGCACCTTGATCAATAAATTCAAGAAAGTACGCGATTGAAGGACAAACAACACATTTCCGCCTTTAATATCCAGGAACGTGCCTGGATAGCCTTGGGTTCAGGTGTATTAACTGCCCTCATTTTTTTGCTCATCACACAACTGAACCTTCAGGAGGCTACCAAGCGCTTTCAACAACGGGCCGGTGACGTCTATTTCCAAACCAACCAGCAGTTCAGGGATGTTGATGCGGCACTGGCGTCTCTTGTCGGACTACACCATGCCAATGACTCACTCAATACCACGGAGTTAATTAGCTTCACCCAGGAACTTCTCGATGCTTATCCTCAGATCGATACCGTCTTTTATCTACCGTTAATTGCCGATAGTGACGTTGTTGAATATCAGCTATCGATGGAGGACTCCGGATACCCAGGATTTAACATTCATGATTCATCGATGCATCGCATACCTGCCGAGAGTGATAAAGATGCTTATCTACCGATCCAATTTATTGAACCGCTAAGTCCTGAGATCGCTGAATTGCAGGGAGTAGATCTGCTTACGGATGAGCGACTGAAATCTACCCTACAAGACACATTCTTGAATGGCGGTACGATTTTCTCCGGTACTGTTGAACTGCTAATAAATAAACCTAGAATCTATGGTTTCAGGGCAGTTTATCAAGGCTACTTCATGCCTGAAACTCGGGAAGAGCGGTTAAACCAGGCACTCGGTGTATTCGTGGTCGAGATCAATCCTAAGCATTTTTTCCAGAACCTTATCAATTGCTCCCCAAAGATGGGGGCGCGGATCACACTCGGAACGATTGAAGACAGAACTGACAATGACATTTTATTCAGCAGTCAACCGGCCGAAGTTCTTGACCCGTTAAGGTCTTCCCTGCCCACACTGGAATATACCGCACACCTCAGCTGGACGGACCAACTGCTGGATCTTGATCTTTCTTCAAAAATCACTTCCAAAGACTTACACCCACTTAAGACCGCTTCCATTCTACTGGCAACGATCTTTCTACTGGGTGCTACGATTCAAATGCTTCGTCTGAAGCGTATTGCACGAATTAAGGAACGAAAGGCCCAAGATATAATCTTTGTCCAGAGGGCACGAGCCGAAGCGACACTACACTCGATTGGCGAAGCCGTGATCACGACGGATATTCACGGCAGGATCGAATATATGAATCCAATAGCCGAACGACTGACGGGCTGGAGTCAGGAGACGGCCAACAGGAAGAGTCTGTTAACACTGTTCAAGCTCGTCGATGAACAATCGGGTAGGGCATTCCCAAACCCGATTGAGCGCTGTCTAGCGAACTCGCAATCCTATAGCGAGGAACGGGCTCTCATGGTGCGCACCGACGGCGAAACCCTTGCAGTGGCCAATACCACCGCTCTGATCAAAGACAGGGCGGGAGAAGTCAGCGGTATAGTGCTCATTATCCGAGATATAAGGCTGGAAGAGTTGACTCAGCAGATGACCTTTCTTGCCAATCATGATCCCCTAACACAACTGGCTAACAGACGATCATTTGAAAAGTCACTGAAACAGGCTGTGGAAAACGTCAAAAAAGAGGGCGATGTCCATGCCTTATGTTACATCGATCTCGACCATTTCAAGATAATCAATGACACCTGCGGCCACCTGGAAGGAGATCGACTACTCGCTCAGGTGACGTCGCGACTCAAGGACCATGTTCGTAAGAGTGATCTACTGGCCAGGCTTGGTGGTGACGAATTTACACTGCTGCTGAATAACTGCCCATTGCCAAAAGCGACCGAAATCGCAGAGCTGATTCGCAAAGACATCAAAAATCTTAAGTTACATTGTGATGACAAGGTTTTCTCCATTTCCACTAGTATCGGCATTGCTGCCATTGACAACAACGTCATTAGCGCGGATGAAGTGTTGCAGGCGGCTGATAACGCCTGCTATGCCGCTAAAGAACAGGGACGTAATCGAATACATCTCTTTCATCCAGATGATAAAACACACGCAATAAAACGAGGTGAGATACGATGGATAGAGAAAATACAGAACGGCCTGCATGAATCTTCCTTCGCTTTGTTTCTCCAATCCATGCGCGCCCTCGATCAAGACCAGAAAATACCGGAAATACACGAGTTTCTACTGCGGCTGCCATCCAACAAGAACTCATTTGCCTCACCATCTCCGCTAATCCATTCGGCAGAGCGATACAACAAAATGTTCGATATCGATTGCTGGGTGATTCGACATGCCTTTCAAACCATTCATTCGCAATTCAAGAAACATCCCGAGAAGAAGGCCAACAATATCTACAGCATCAACATATCGGGCCAATCCCTGGGCCACCCCGACCTTATTCCGTATATCCGCAATGAATCAGAGCAATGGAAGATTTCACCCGCAAATATCTGCTTTGAGATCACCGAAACCTCTATGGTGGCTAATATCGATCAGGCGTTAACATTGATGCACGAGTTGAGATCCATAGGCTACTCTATGGCCCTTGATAATTTTGGTACCGGCCTGAGCTCTTTCTCCTATCTGAAGAAACTCCCCTTCGATTTCCTGAAAATCAATGGGTCTTCTATCAAAGAAATCTCCAGTGATCCTGTAGATAAGGCGATGGTCGACACCATCAACCACATCGGTCAAGTGCTTCAGATGCGCACCATTGCCGAATGGGTAGAAGATAGTGCGACGCTCTCTATTGTTCGTGACATAGGCGTGGATTTCGCCCAGGGTTACTTCATTGAAGACCCCCGGCAGGTTTACCCACCTCCTCTGGGGAGCGTTGCGGATAAATCGATTTAATAAATCTCACATTCCGCACCCTAGTCCGCTGCATTTAGGTAATTTATCGACATATCGTAAAACAGGGTACATGTCTGGTTAGATTCACCCAATATAGTCAGGCAAGGTTGGAGCACTTGAGATGGTCTCCAGTGCGGTCAGGCTCACTTCTATTTCCATCTGATGCGGAAAGAACTAGCTAAACATTTGGATCAAACCCTGTTACTAAGCGTAGCGCGCATCATTTCTAACTGATTGATCTTAAAGGTGTTGATCTCGGGGTATCGGCTGTGCTCAAATGAGGTTTGTAGATACTATAAAAGGGACCGATCAAAATATGAGTTTTATCTTTACAAATGGAAATGAGTCGAAAGGGCTTGACATGAAGGGGGGTTCGGAGTTTGGTTTGGCATAGGGAGTGGGGCGCTTGTGAACGCAGCAATGGATAAGTTATTGGCATACTTGAAGTAATTGC
>JAAEPA010000959.1 GCA_024222475.1 Gammaproteobacteria bacterium
ACCACCAAGACCAGGACCCGGGTAAAATGGCATGAAGCCGAACGGCTTTGTGGCTGCGGCATCGATCACTTCCCAGATGTCAACATCCATTTCGGCAAAGATGACCTTCAGTTCATTGACGAGCGCTATATTGACGGCTCCGAACACGTTTTCGGTGATTTTCACAGCCTCGGCCGTGGAAGGGGAAGAAACACCCACCACATTTTCGACCACTGCGTCATAGAAACTTTCAACCAGTTTGCCCGCCACTGGCCCTTCCCCACTGGCCACCTTTGGTATGGGCGCTGTATGGAAATCCTTGTTTCCCGGATCCTCTCGCTCCGGCGAAAACCCGATCCAGAAATCGTCTCCGGATTTTAGACCTGTCTCCTCCAGGATCGGCTTCATAATTTCAACTGTTGTGCCAGGATAAGTGGTCGATTCAAGAACGATCAACTGTCCTCGTCGCGAACTGTCCCTGATTGTTTCAGTCGTATTGATTACGAAGGAAAGATCCGAAACACGTTGCTTGGAAAGCGGCGTCGGAACACAAATCACAATCACGTCGCATTCGCCGAGCCTTGCGAATTCGGTCGTCGCCTTGAACAACCCAAGGATCCACTCGATAGCTGATCAAGAGGGAACTGACAGATCTAGCTTTTTCGCTTAGGCTTAACGCTTTGTTATACCAGCGGATCGCCAAAAAAACTCGATCCCCTCTGACTCGAACTGGTGATTTACGCGCTCAAGTGTGCCGGAACGATAGGGAGGAACTCCTTCAACCTCTTCAAATCTCTTGATCTTTGCCCAACTCACTCCTGACAGTTTGGCGACATTTCTCGAAAACAATCCCAACCGAGAGGTGGCGGCCATCGCGTCCATGCCGCCGTCGATAGCGATATCGAGCCCTTTGAGCCAGTGACATGTGGGGCTGAGAACCGTGATCGCTTCATTCGTCTGTCTCCTTCGTCAGGGAACAGACCAACCTAAAATCTCGGAGCCTTTGGGAAGCAGGTCACAATCTCCAAATAACGTGAACAGCAGACTACGCCAATTGGTCTCCGGCTCCAGCTACTTCTTCGATTTTCTGAAGCATGTTCGCTGCCAATTCCGTGCGATCAAATTTCTTGGACTCGCTGATACAGTTGACCTGCAACCTTTTGCGCAACTCGTTGTTTTCCTTGAGGGTGATAATATGTTCATAGAGGGCTTGAGCGTCTTCCGGAGCAAAAACAAGTCCAACGTCAGATTTCTTGACGATGTCAGCGGACTCGCCGCGCACTCCATGTAAGATCGGGATACCCATTGCCATGCATTCAAACAGCTTGGATGGGATCACCGTCCTGAACAGAGGTGAGTCTTTGAGATGAATGATCGACGCGTCCAGTAGAGCCCAATATCGCGCGACATCCTCTTTTGGCACGGTATCAACGAAGGTCACGTTGGAAAGCTGTAAATCAGCGGCTTTGTGCTGAAGTGAATTCTTTTCCGCGCCACTGCCAAGCAGCATCAACTGAACGTCATCATGGCCGTTGTCACGCAGTAGCATGGCTGTTTGGAGCAGTGTTTCCAAACCATGCGCCATACCGTGCGTTCCAACATATCCGGCAACGAACTTGCCAGAAAAACCGAGTGAGGCAGCCAGTGCCATGTCTTTTTCGGTATACGAGAACCGGGAAAGGTCGGCGCCGTTCGTCACAACGGAGATCTTCTCCGCAGCGACACCGCGATCAACAAGATTTTGACGAAACGAATGCGTGACGGATATCACTGCGTCTGCCTTGCGATACAAAAACAGTTCGAGCCGTTCCAGCCATCCAAGCATGCGTTCGTTGTTGACGGCGCCAACGGCACGAATCGATTCCGGCCAGAGATCGCGCAGTTCGAAAACGAACGGTTTGCGTTTCATGCGCGAAACCAGATACCCGGCCACGGTTGTGAAAATCTGAGGCGACGTTGCAATGACAACGTCCACTCTTGGAGTGAACGGCGACGCGATTGTGGCGCTTGCCATATAGCTGGCGTAGTCAATTGATCGCCTGAGAAATCCCTCATTGGCGGTGATATACGTGTAGACACGGATCACATTTATTCCATCAATGGTCTCGCGCTGAAGCGGCCTGTTTTTGTAGCCGTCAAAAACCTTGCCTGATGGAAAATTCGGCACGCCCGTAATTACCGTCACCTCGTGTCCGGCCCTTACCCACTCCCGCGCGTGTTCATAAGTTCGCGACGCAGGGGCATTCACTTCAGGCGGGAAATTGTCGGTTAGAAATAGAATGTGCAAGTTTTGGTTTTCGTTACCAGATGAAGGTTGTTTCGAGCAGACCTGTCGGAATGGCAACAACCAAAGTCTTTGTTTCAACGGATTTCCCGAATTCGGGGTGCCAGGTGGACGATTCAATATGGGCCGGTTCAGATGTCGACCAAATCATTTTCCGACCTAGGGGCAGTGAAATTTCACCTGAAAGTCCACCTTCATTTATCGTGAGGTGCGCCATCGGCCCCATATGAAAACGTGCAATCGCACTTTTGAAACGGCCTCCAATTTTGTCTTCAACCACAAATTTTCCAGATTCGAACCGCCACACGCGCCGATGTGCGGCGTTCCCCCCGAGTCTTTTGTAGCCGTCATGTTCAGCGCTAATGTCGATGGCCGCACCAGACGTGTTAATTTCCGGTCCGATGACGCGGGCCCGTCGGGCAACGCGGAATCCGCCCCAGATTTCAGATGAGTTTTCACCATCAACCTCGACAGTGGAATGCGCTGCCGTTGATCGTTCAAACTGCCGCTGGGCCGAAGTTCCGTAAACAGATGTGCCGCCATTGACGATGACGCGGTCTTCTCCCAGCGATATCTCGAAAGAAAGTGTATCGGCATGCGCGTGTCCCGGCAGATAGTCCGGGCCGATGGGCGCGACATCCAATATCGCTGAAAGATCCGCGCTGTTCACGCGCACATAACCTGACGGCAAAAGAGGGTGTACCTTGCTGCCCTTGTCGGGACCGGCATGCAGCCCAAGGCGAGTTGCATATTGTTCGAGATCTTCCCGTCCTGGTGCAATGCCAAACGCACAGTCATTGAAGAAACCCGGTCCGCCGTCACGATGCGTCATCACAGAGAGCCAACAGCGCATGCGTTCGATTGCAGGCGCCAGAAAACCATAATCCGGACTATGAGCAGCCCCGGCCGCAGTCGACAAATTGAAAAGATCCAGCAAGTCTTCTAGGATGATCGCATGGTACATCGGCGAACGCTCAAAATGGCCGCCATCCGCCAGTACCTGTTCGGGGATTTCACGTCGGTAGATCGACAGTCCGGTGCGTTGCCAGGAGACGGCCTCTGATCCGTCAAAAAGGCCCGCGAAAACGAGGGCCTTGGCATTGGCGAGCAGGTGGTTTCCAAGCAGATGCCATTCCAGTCGCTTGGAGAGCCATCGGGTCTGCACAGCGAGGCTTTGTAGCGCCTCGTCAGGCAGTTCGTTTCCAGCCAGCGCCCACTTGATCCAGTTGACGATCCTCAGTGACGTAGGATAGGGCTCCCAGCCCGTGCCCTTGCCTGGTGGATTGTTCTGGATCCAGTCAACAATGAGCCTGACGTGCCAATCT
>JAAEPA010000960.1 GCA_024222475.1 Gammaproteobacteria bacterium
GATGCGCGGGCCGATATGGGTTACATGGTCGCCGTAGTAGCATGGGGCTATATTATCGGGAGTCAAGCCTCTCTCCGCGCTCGGCTTCCTAAACTCTCCCGTCACGTTCTCCCGTTCTTCTTCCGGTACGGTAGCAAGCGCGTTTTTGCCGAGGGTGGCCCAGATGGGAGGGTCTATGGGGGTGAGGGGGTAGTCGGATTTACTGTAGGCTGAGCTAAACGCCGCACCATCGCCGCGAATATAATCAAAGCCTTCTCCAGCAGGGAGTACAGATGTTATTCCTTTAACTTCTCGCCACTCGCCGTTGTTCGGGTTGTAAATCTGCAACTGTTGTTCCGCCATCGTTCTATCCTTTCGATACTTCTACAGTGATAATTCTCCTGCCCCATTCCAACGCTTCGGCGTGGGTGGGGAAGTAGAGGTCTAGTTTATTTCCTTTGATTGCCCCGCCACGGTCGAGAACCACCACAGGACGCCCAGAATTATAGCCGGGGATGCGAAACGCTGTCCCAAAGGGGTATCGGGCGGGTGCGGCTATCCAGTGCCTTACAGGGCCGTTTACGTCCTGCCCGCTCGCGGTAATGCCATCAGCGTATTCTCCGCAGCATTTCTCGCACGGGCAATATGC
>JAAEPA010000961.1 GCA_024222475.1 Gammaproteobacteria bacterium
CTATCTGACCTTAATCTGGTACCGAAACAATCAATCGGACATAAGGTTGAACATGCCATCTGCAATGGCCTTGGCTTTGGTGGTGTTAACGCCACGCTGATTGCAAGTAAGGCTTAAGACTAGTACATCAACAACTTTCCATTACCGGGTAAAGTTTCTTCAACTTTATCCGGGCGTCCGGAGCAGTAAATCTCCATTCGATCTTTACCGGCTTTTGTCGGTCCGCCCCGTCCCAGGCGGAAACCTGTGCATGGCGAATTCTAATTCGCCCCATAAATTTACTTAAATTCATAGTCTTGCATATCTCGGCGAGATGCCTACTATACGACCTCTATGAGGGACGCACTCGTACTCTTGTTACATTTCTTGACGAGCATAGCCAAGTTGCTAGGTCCCGGTGGCGCAAGGGCTGTCATCGCGGAAACTTTGGTCGTCAAACATCAGCACCCAGATTTATTCTGGGAAACTACCGGTGAGATAATCTGAGAGACAACGGCCTCGCCAAAAGCTCGTAACGCATGATACGTTTTCGCTGTACTCGTAAATGACGATGTTACTTGGCACTGATGTTGTGCTACACTGATTTCGTGTGATGGTGATGAGGTAGAGGAATGGCCAACCTGACTATCAGTGTGGATTCGGATGCGCTCAAGCGGGCACGTATCCGGGCGCTGAAGGAAAACACTTCAGTGAATGCTATTTTGGGCAGGTATCTGGAAGACTATGCCCGATTGGATGAGGTAAGGCGGGAAAGAAAGAGGGCGGTGGAGCGCCTTTTAAATTTCGCTACCGAGCATCCCATCGACTGGGGCAGGCACCGATGGAATCGGGAAGATCTATATGACCGCTGAACGCTGGTTCTTCGACACCAACGTTCTGGTCTACCTGTTCGATGCAAAGGCGCCCGAAAAACAACGCTTGGCCCAGGACCTGTTCAGAAGAGCGGTGGATGGGGCGCAACTGGTTGTTAGCACACAGGTCCTGCAGGAGTTTTTTGTAACCGTCACGCGAATAACGAAGAGAGGGTTGCCGGTCAACGAGGCCAGACAGTTCATGATGTCACTCGAGAAGAACGTCGAGGTCAAGTTGATCACCCGTCAGGTGATTTATGCTGCCACCGAGCGTATCGAGCAATCCGGTTTCTCGTTCTGGGACAGCTTAATCGTTGAGTCGGCGCGGGCGGCAGATGTTTCCGTGTTGTGGACGGAGGATCTTCAGCATGATCAGCGCATCGATGGACTTCGGATTCGAAATCCTTTTAATAAGGTGTATTAGTCTAGATCCGACCTGACACCTTTCAGATAAAAGAGAGGGTTACCGATATTGATAGAGCGGTGGTATCTCAACCACGTACAAATTGAATCAGCAATACAACAAACAATACCACTAGTGCTAGCGGCAGCAGGACAGAATTCCAATCGCCCTTCTCAGCGCGTGGACCGTTTTTCATCCAAGCCTTAGCCACTGGCCACATGCGGAAAATCAGCAGCACGAATACCGCGGCGAGAACAATCTTCAGGAACAGTTCCATGCGATGCCTTTGAGCCTTTCAAATAAAAACCCCGGCAAGGGCCGGGGCGGGGATTTTAACCCAAGATGCTGATGTTGTTATTCGTCACCCATAAAGCCGAGGATCTGCAACAGAGCGATAAAGATATTGAAGATGCTGAGGTAGATCCCGTAGGTGGCCATGATATAGTTGGTTTCACCGCCGTTGATAATGCGGCTGGTATCCCAAAGTATAAAACCACTCATCAGTAGAATAATGGCACCTGAGATGGCCAGCGAGAGGGCCGGCATAGCCAGGAAGATATTTGCCACGATGGCCACCAGCAATACGATCATGCCTGCAAACAGGAAACCGCCCATGAAGCTGAAATCCCGCTTGGTCATCAGCGCGTAAGCCGACAGGCCGACAAAAATCGCGGCTGTCCCACCTAAGGCGGTAGCGATGGTCTGCGGTCCATGAGACAGGGCCAGGTAGATCTGCAGGATGGCGCCCAGACCAAAGCCCAGCAGACCGGTGATGGCGAAGATGACGCCAATACCAGCACTTGAGTGAGCGGTACGGGGCAGCACGAAGATACCCAGCACCATAGACACGATGACGGAGGCCAGGTAGGTCCAGGTTGGCACTGCCAGGGATATGGATATCATCGCCGTCACGGTACTGAATGCCAGGGTGGCAGCCAGCAGCATAT
Organism: Gammaproteobacteria bacterium; assembly: GCA_024222475.1. GTDB lineage: Bacteria > Pseudomonadota > Gammaproteobacteria > JAAEPA01 > JAAEPA01 > JAAEPA01. Next base: position 2,202 of record JAAEPA010000961.1, read on the forward strand.
ACGTGTTCTTCAACACCTTGTTGGTCGCCAGAACTCGTTCTTGAGAACGTGCAACGGCCGGATTAAACTGGCTCATGACTTCTTTGTCTCCTCATCTTGGTTGTGACATTTAGACCGATAATGCTCATGGTTTAGTAAGACCACTGCGGAAATAAAAAGTGCAATCTTCATAGACCAGTGGATAATTTACGGGTCGAACATAGAGATAGGGGAGTTTCTGCAGTCTTTCAAGACCTTTGTTTCGAAATGCCTAAGGTTGGTTGGATGGATTAGGCGTAACGCCTCCATATTGCCGCACGCTCAGGAGCAGACGCCGAGCTATTCATTTTTCACCTGACAAGATCTGAGTGTCGATCGATGTCACGTACCACGTTGAGATTTGGGCACCGCAAGATTTCCACAGACTCCGGGTTCGCCTCAATAATTCCCTTTCCTCCCTCATCACCGTGAAGGCTCGATAGTTTTTCTCTCCACTGAGCTGAAAAACCCACAGGGTGACCCCGTTGTTGTCCCTCCCGAAAACTGGTATCAGTTGAATTCCTTGAAGTTTTCTATGTTTGCCTTCAATGTGTTTAAGGTGATTATTTCAGGGAATTGGGCGGATAGGAATGAAAATTATTGTCGTCTCACTGCTTGTCTATATTTCAACCTGGCTTCGTACTCACCGATCGATGCGGATAGAGATCGTGGCATTACGACACCAATTGAGCGTATATCAGAGGTCGGTTCGCCGGCCCATCATCGAACCTGAAGACCGAGTCATCTGGCCCTGGATTGCCAGACGATGGTCAGGTTGGAAAGAGGCCTTGATCATTGTCCAGCCGAGAACCGTGATGGCCTGGCAGAGAAAGCGATTCCGAGCTTATTGGACAAAATTGAGCCGGGCTGGAAAAGTAGATCGTCCGGCCCTATCAAAGGAGGTGAGGGCACTAATCGTAAGGATGTCTAAATCCAATCCAGGCTTGGGCTCGCCTCGCATTGTGGGGGAGTTGCAGAAACTCGGTATTCAAGTCGCCAAGTCTGCGGTGGAGAAGTACAGGGTAAGATGTCGTAAACCGCCATCACCCACGTGGAAAGCGTTTATCGATAACCACCTCAAGGATTTGGTGTCCATCGATTTCTTCACAGTGTCCACGGTGAAATTCAAGGTATTGTTTGTGCTGATTGTTCTCGCGCATCATCGGCGCAAGGTGATCTACTTCAACGTGACTGAGCATCCGACCTCCCAGTGGACAGCTCAACAGATTGTGGAAGCTTTTCCATGGGATACGGCGCCGAGGTATCTGCTGCGTGACCGCGATAAAGTCTATGGCACTGACTTCAGGAAGCGAGTCCGCAGTCTTGACATCGAGGAAATCCTCACCGCACCCCGGAGTCCTTGGCAGAGTCCCTATGTGGAGAGGACCATCGGTTCGATTGGCCGCGAGTGCCTGGACAATGTGATCATACTCAACGAAAGGCACCTCAAGCGGGTTATATCAAATTATCTTGATTATTATCGCCGTTGGCGAACACATCTTTCATTGGAGATGGATGCACCTGATCCGCGACCGATTCAAGGTCCAGAAATAGGGCGCGTAGTTGAACTTCCCGAGGTGGGTGGTCTTCATCATCATTACGAACGCCTTGCGGCCTGATTTCGAATGCTCGCAATGTGTTGAATTTCTCAAGTGTTACGGGTTTTCGGGAGGGACAGGCGGTGCAGACCATTCGCAAGGATGCGGGAGGCCATTTCGATCCGGACATGGTAGCGGCCTTTGTGGAACTGCGGGAGGATTTTCTGCGGATTGCTACTGAGTTTGCCAACGCGTAGGCAGAATGAGGCTGATCTGGGAATCACGCAGTACCCTCCGGGATGAGGGGCATATAAACACGCCTTTCCCCAAAAGCCCCAGTCTTGGCGCTTGAGTGCCTTGATCCATACCGAACTATGACTTACGCGTACCGTCTTGCTGTACGATAAACTCGTCGCAGTCTATGCTCCGGAAAATCCATCCGCCATGGGAATAGTGCCAAAGGGTGCCGGACATCAGCTTACCCTTTTTCAATGTGTGGTTCCATGCCAAACGATCGCACAAGTGCGACCAGCTCCTCGACGGCGTTTTCGATTACCGATTCATCTTCAGACCGGATGACGAATGCGGTGCCAAATTGCCGGTTTCGGACATAGGGATAGCTGCCGAGTTCGGTTTGCGGATATCTTGCCTGAATAGCGGCCAATCCCTCGGCCGTCTGGCTCTCGGGTATGAGTGCGCTGACGGTGTGTGATAATAAGGGGTGTCCACCGGCGAGTCGATGGCTGAAACCCTCGAACATGGCCTGCATAATACGCGGTACGCCAGGCAGTACGTAGACATTCGCCAACTGAAATCCGGGCGCTCGCGACATGGGATTGTCCAGCAGGGTGGCTTGTTCGGGAATATAGGCCATGCGTTTTCGGGCGTCGTTGAGCTCGTCGCCGTAATATTCCTGCAAGATCCGCAATGCTTCTTCATCGCATTGCAGCCGAGTTCCGAAGGCGCGAGCAATCGATTTAGCCGTGATATCGTCATGGGTTGGTCCGATGCCACCCGTGGTGAATACATAGTCGTAGCGCCTGCGAAGCTCGTTCACCGTTGAGATAATCATATTGGGCCGGTCTGGAATGACCCTTGCCTCACCCAAGCGGATTCCCCTGGCATTCAATCCGGCGGCGAGATAATTGAGATTTGTATCCTGAGTGCGTGCGGATAGAATTTCGTTGCCGATAATAATAATGGCAGCGGTATATATGGGCTCTTTCGTATCGTTCATTTGTATCGTCGTCGCTCGATCTGTTCGATATGGTTTGATCTCGTACCAACACCCCAATCAATTCGATTAAGTTCCCGAGCCAGCAATCACCTCTGGTCGTCACCTACTTGAGACCCAAAAAACCGCCACAATCAATGGTGCACAGCCTATTTTAAGGGCTAATAAAAACCGATTATAGACCGCTGCCTAATGTGACTGACAACTCTGCGGTACTTTCAGTACTTTGCCGTTTCATAAAAAAGGATATTTGTATTTTTTTATTTACACTATCAATGATGGTGATTCTTGCCGAATCTCACTTAATTCCAAGCCCTTTCAAAATCGGTTCTATACCTGTGATGTAAAATGATTGCATTCCTTTCCAAGGGGGCTGTCGGATTTAGGCGATCGTGGCGAGGGAAAG
>JAAEPA010000962.1 GCA_024222475.1 Gammaproteobacteria bacterium
AAACCCCTTGCGGGCGGCGGCACGTATGCCATTGGCATTTAAGGTGATGATGCGCATCAATTGTTCTTAACCCATGACGAATGGGTTTTAAGGAAAGCAGAGTGCGTCGAGTTTGCCATAGAGCAAGGCGGAATGCTCCGCGCCCGGAAAACTCATTCGCCATGGGTATAAATCTGAGGTTGTCGCGGGCGCAGCGGCACTATAGCATGAGGCTAGCAATCTAATCGAATTCCATGCACAAAGTAAACGTTATGAACTATAAAACGCAGTTTCTTGAATTCGCACTCGAATACGGGGTGTTGCGATTCGGTGAATTCACGCTGAAGTCCGGTCGTATCAGTCCCTATTTTTTTAATGCAGGCCTGTTCAACCGCGGTGGCGCCTTGGCCCAGCTCGGTAAATTCTATGCCAGGGCAATTCACGATGCGGAAGTTGAATTCGATATGCTGTTTGGACCGGCCTACAAGGGGATTCCATTGGCGAGTGCCTGCGCCATTTCGCTAGTGGAGACCTATGGTCGCGATGTCCCCTATGCCTTCAACCGCAAAGAACTCAAATCACACGGCGAAGGTGGAAACATCGTTGGCGCTCCCCTCTCCGGGCGAGTATTGATCGTGGATGACGTCATTACCGCGGGTACCGCCATTAGAGAGGCGGTAGACATCATCCATGCTCAAGGTGCCCGTGCCGTGGCGGTAGCGATTGCCCTCGACCGCCAGGAGCGTGGGCAGGGCGAGCACTCGGCCATTCAAGAAGTGGAACAGGAGATGGGACTTGAAGTAATCAGCATCGCGAGTCTCGAAGACCTCATCGAGATGGTTCGCGAGGATCAAGCCTTGAGTGATCATTTGCAGGGCATCAATGCCTATAGGCGTAGATATGGAGTTTAGAGTCTCCTTGAAAATAGGTTCCTAAAATCAACTTACTGCCCACCAGCAAGGATATGATAAAAAGCAGGAGTTGATCGATAAATGGCAAGGTATCGAACCGGTGCTCAGGTATAGTTATTTATACCCGTTCGTGACGGGTATAAAACCTCCACTCTTGAAAGGACGACGGACATGCAACGTAACCTAGCGGGCATTATAGGTGTTTTGATGATCGCGGTTACCCTTTTCTCGCCAACCTTACAGGCCAGGTTGTACCGCTGGGTTACTGACGACGGCCAAGTGCATTACAGCGATAAGATTCCCCCTAAGCAGGCGCAGAGGGAACGCAAGGTTTTTGATGACGAAGGCAATCTTATTGCCACGGTTGAAGCTCCTAAACTGAAGAAACAAACCGAAGCCGAACAAAAACAGGCTGCCCTGGAAGATGAAAAGCGCAAGAAGCAGCAGCAACAAGCCAAATTCGATCAAGGTTTATTGAGTACCTTTTCAAGTATTCAGCAGCTGAAAACCGTTCGCGACGATAGACTGAAGATCATCGAGTCGATGCTCGCCAACCTGGAGAATAAATTAACGAGCTTGGGTGAAAGGCAATCGCAGCTAGAGCGGGATGAAGACGCGGCCAAGGAGAACCAAGGCCCGGCCCTGGCAAAGATAAAAAAGCACCAACAACGGGTTCGCTTCGAAATCGATTCGGTAACTGAACAACGGACCGTTCAAGCCAAGAAAAAAAGAGAAACCGAAGAGCGCTTTGAATCCTACATCAAGCGGTTCGCTGAACTTAAAGGCGATTAGACACCTCGTCTAGGCGGCTGTCCAAGAATGAGCCAACCTACTGAGGAATATAACACCTCTTAGTCCTCAACCGCTAAGCAGGGTACCTACGCCCTGATCGGTGAACAGTTCCAGCAAGACGGCGTGTTTCACCCGACCATCAATAATATGTGCAGTCCTGACCCCCGATCTGACGGCATCCAGGGCGCAGTCGATCTTGGGTAGCATGCCACCATAGATGGTTCCATCCGCGATCATGGCATCTACTTGCTTGGGCTTGAGACCGGTGAGCAGATTGTCTTGCCGATCCAGGATCCCAGCTGTATTGGTGAGCAGGATTAATTTCTCCGCCCCTAGCACGGCGGCTAACTTGCCGGCTACCAAATCGGCATTGATGTTATAGGACTGGCCATCCCGTCCCACGCCGATGGGCGCGATCACCGGAATAAAATCACCTTCCTCCAAGCGCTTGACCACTGATGGATCGATGCTGACTACTTCACCCACGTGACCCAAATCGACGTTTTCGGGAACATCGACCTCCTGAGAACGCCGAGCGATGGTGAGCCTTCTAGCGCGTATCAGACCACCATCCTTGCCGGTAAGTCCCACGGCACACCCCCCGTGCTGATTGATGAGGTTGACGATCCCCTTGTTGACCAGTCCACCAAGCACCATCAAGACCACATCCATGGTATCATCATCGGTGACTCGCATGCCGTCGATAAAGTGGCTTTTCTTGCCGAGTTGATTAAGAACACGACCGATCTGGGGCCCACCGCCATG
>JAAEPA010000963.1 GCA_024222475.1 Gammaproteobacteria bacterium
GAGACTACCGAGAAGAAGATCTCAAAAGGTTTTCTGGGTGTGGTAAAACACTTCACTTGCACTGATTTCGAATTGGCTTACATCCGTTGGAAGGGCAAGATTCAACCTGTCTCCCGTACAGGGCGGTCTCCTCGTCGAACAGTACGCATGCATCAGTGGACAGGTGATGTCACATGGTTCGGTCTTGTTGATCCGGGCAAAGGCATCCGCTCGTTGATGAGCGCTTATCATCCAGCGCTGTCCCGGCCGGTCCTTCACGGCAGGCGAGGAAGGGTCGTGCTGAATCCGGATCACACAAAAGCGAAGAAGTCCTGGGTTTATCGGCCGGTGAATGACTTTGTTCTGAACGAGCGGGTCTTCGCTAAACGTGATGGCTACTACATGATCTCGGAGATTGCCAATAACATCAATACTGAGGGGTATATTGGCGCATCCAACATCCTGCCAGATCTCGGCGAGACGGTGATGATGCACTTCAGATTATTGGAACAGGACAATGAGGATGACACCGCGGTCATCGATCGGGCTTGTACAGCATGGAACGGTTATCGAAAAGAGATTGAAGGGGTATCCGACCCACACATTGAATACGGCGTTGAGAGCGTTCGGTTTGGCACATCCTATTTCCCGCATTCGACGCTGATTGAGAACTTCA
>JAAEPA010000964.1 GCA_024222475.1 Gammaproteobacteria bacterium
AGCGGCGATATGTCCGCATCAACAGGCCGGATATATGGCAGCAACCTTATTCTTGTCACGAACAAAACGGTGTCTTGCAAAGCGGGAAGGGTCCATATATGCGGTGAGCTTGCGAACCGCATCGATCGAGAATCGAGAGACATGACCGAATACCACCGAGCCAAGGTCAAAGGAGCAAGCTATTTTTTACGCTCAATTGCACCGATCGTTAAGGCAATCGGTTGTTGGTGGAGCGTATCAATTTGCTGCCGGGGTTTTCCGAAGGGCGAAGCATGACCCCATCGATGCGGTTCGCAGGCTCACCGGCATCCTACGCGCTTCTATCACCCAATAGCCATATCCTCACCCTGCGCCGCCTTCTCTAACCGTGCATCGAAGGTCAGCAGGCATAATTCGGGAAGTTGGCTTTGAATCCGCTTTGCCGTAGCCAGATGCCAGAGATCCGCCCCTCGCAAGCGCCATTTTACGGATAGGGGCTGTACGAAGTTCCAATCCGGAGACAGGTGCAAACGGCGCCAAGGCCCTTGTTCAAGACCCTCTGTAACGGCCTCTATGAGCACTCTGGCCAAGACCCCTTCCCTTTCTATTCTAGCAATGACGGCGTAGGTTTCCACATACGCCAGGGTAGAAATAAGATGAACCACGTCCTTCATTGCCCAATGTTGGGCCTCTGGGCTATGTTTATCATCAAACAGAACGGATAAAACCGCGGAGGCATCCCAATAAATGACTTGGGACTCATTAGCCGCCATTGTTTCTGTCTTCCTGTAAGAACTTTTGCGCCAACGCCTCGGGGACGGGAATAGCAGAAGGAAGCACTTTGTTCTGTTTTTCCGACAGGGGCTCAATGACTCCCTGGACTTCAAGACGCTTGATGCGCTCAGTTAAGGAAAGCTCAGCCGCATCAATGGGAACGATTCTTGCCACTGGCCGGCCCCGGTCCTTGACCAGCACCGCCTCGCCTTGTTGAACCCGCTTAAGCAACTTGCTAAATTGCAGCTTAGCCTCTCGAATACCGACTACAATCATTTCCATATACACCTTCAATATGATCACATATGGCTCTTTCTTGATGTGATCATTGTAGCCACATAATGGCTTCTGTCAATACTGCATTGACAAAGTCAACACCGACGCAGAATCTTCACTCCTCCCGCCTAGGAGGCTGTTCGAGAATAGCGATCGTCGCGAGGGCGTTCCTGATTGTGACCTGTTTTTCGATCATTTGAGGAGAATAGCAGGGACTATTTAACGAGAATGATCGGAAAACAGGGCCAATCGGGGGCGTCCGCAGTAGATCAGTCTATTCTCGAACAGCCTCCTAGCCCACAGAGGGAATGCGGTTCGCAAGCTCACCGCATGTCTTCAACTCGCTGATAGAAGCATTCCAAATCCCCCTCGCAGCCTCTCAATAATTGAATGAGATCCGGGATTCGCTCATGATAGACGGCCACCGAGACCATCTTGGCATTGTTTAATGGTTGCTCGAACCAGCCATCATATTCACTATGCCCTCCCCACCCCTTCTTAAGTCGCCGATAGGCGCGTTGAGCCTCCGTGAAAAGGTGCTGTTTGGCATCCCGTTTTGCAGCATCATCCCTATCGCTTTCATAGTTAGATTTCAGCTTATGGCGCAGCCGATCAATCAATACATAAAAATCCTGCCGCCGTAATAGGACCTGTTCAAACTCGGCAAGATCTTGCCTACTACGATTTTGCTTTAACCAGCGACGCACCCCCTCCTGCTGTACGACCATGGCAAACGCCTCATTCAACGCCGCGTCACCATCGACATACAGCCGTTGATGGGCAAGTTCGTGAAAGATCAGTCCAGCCAATGAGGCCTCTCCATGCCGAATCATGGTACTGAGCAGTGGATCGTCAAACCAGCCAAGCGTCGAATAGGCGGTGACACCCGCCACATGAACATCTAGGCCCTGCGCACGCAGTCTCTGGGCAAAGGTTATTGCCTCCTGTTTAGAGAAATAACCCCTATAGGGCACACAACCCGCGACCGGGAAACACCACTGCTTCGGTGTCAATGAGAGCGCGGGTGCGGCGTACACCGCCCAGCTCACATAGGGACGATCTAGGGCCACATAATTGCGGTAACTGCCGTTTTCCGGCAAGACCAGTACCCGGCTTGCAAAATCACGGATCTCACGGACCACCCTCAAGCGTTCCAATAGTGCTGGTTCAGTACGCCTATCCTCAAGAATAGCCTCTATAGGTTGGCGTCGATTCATCAGATCAAAGTGACCCCGGATCGCCTGACTGTAGTAGGAAACATGACTACAAGCCGCCAACCCGCAAACCGCTATGCATACTAAGAGGATCCTCATAAAAGTCATCAATCTCTCGGAAAATGCTACCATAGCTCCATGGAAATCTATTTAGTCGGTGGTGCGGTACGCGACAAACTTCTTGGCCTTCCGGTTAAAGAACGGGACTGGGTAGTTGTGGGTACCACCGTCGAAGACATGATGAACAAGGGGTTTCGTCCCATAGGCAAGGATTTCCCCGTCTTTCTTCACCCGCAGACCCACGAAGAATATGCCTTGGCACGCACTGAACGAAAATCAGCCGCCGGATATCGGGGTTTCACCGTACACGCCCGCCCAACGGTCACTCTGAAACAGGATCTTCTGCGCCGCGACCTTACCATAAACGCCCTTGCCGAGGATGATAAGGGCAACATCATTGACCACTACGGTGGGCGGGAAGATCTCGAAAAAAAGCTCCTTCGTCACACCTCGCCGGCCTTCGTGGAAGATCCCTTACGAGTATTGCGGGTGGCCCGATTTGCCGCTCGATATAAACCGCTGGGGTTTAGGGTAGCCGCTGAAACCTTGGAACTGATGGGCGCAATGGTGACCAACGGTGAAGTCAATGCCCTAGTCGCCGAACGCGTATGGCTGGAACTGGTTAAAACATTGACAGAAGACACCCCCGGCGAATTCTTCGAAGTGCTGCACCGCTGCGGGGCCCTTGCAATCCTGCTCCCCGAGCTTGAACGCCTGCGAGGAGTACCCCAACCGCCTAAACACCATCCAGAAATCGATACCTGGATCCATACACTGATGGTACTGTCATTAGCCACCAGGATGAGTAAAGACACCAAGGTGCGCTTTGCGGCCCTTACTCACGATCTGGGCAAAGGCACGACTCCCGAGCATGAATGGCCCAGGCACATTGGCCATGAGGGGCGTGGAGCAGCCCTAGTTGAGGGCTTATGCACTCGGTTAAAGGCACCCAAGGCCTATCGTAACCTGGCTCGATTGGTAGCAAGATACCATCTCAAGTGCCACCTGAGCATGGAAATGAGGCCGAACACGATATTGAAAACCTTGGAAAAACTGGACGCTTTCCGCCGTCCCGACCGATTCGAGCAGTTCTTGATTGCCTGTGAAGCCGATTTCAGAGGGCGCCTGGGGTTGCAGGATCGCCCCTACCCACAGGCTGGATTGCTGCGCAAGGCGCTTGAAGCAGCCCGCGACATCGATCTGAGTTCTCAGATCGCGGCCGGACTGCAAGGCGAAGCCCTCGCCCACGCACTGCGTGAAATGCGACTCAAGGCCATCAGCAGTCTACAGAAAGATGCCCAATAAAACGCAACCAAGGACTAGACGATATATTACGAACGGCAGCATACCGGTATGATCCAGAAGCTTTAAGAACAGATGAATACAAAGATAGGCGCTGATTCCGGAGATCATTACCCCACCGACCAATACCGCCCAATCGGCCTGTTCAGGATGATTGATTAGCTTAGTGAGCTGATAACCCCCCGCCAATACAATCACTGGAATCGATAATAAAAAGGAGAAGCGGGCTGCCGCCTTGCGAGTCAGCCCCATAGCCAGGGCGGCAGTAATAGTAATACCGGACCTGGAGGTCCCCGGGATCAGCGCCAAGGCTTGTGCGCATCCGATTATGAGCACATCCTTCCAGTTTATTTGATACTCATCACGCCGCCGACGGCTACTCACATCGGCCCACCACAAAAGCAAACCAAATCCGATCGTAGCCGTTGCGATGATCAAGGGTGAACGTAAATATAACTCCACCAGATCACCCAAAAGTAACCCCGCCAACCCCACCGGAACGGTTCCCAGTAATACCGCCCAAGCAAGGTTTGCTTCAGGGCTCCCGCGGCCTCGTAAAGAACCCAGCCAGGCGAAAAACATCTGCCGAAGTTGTTGCTTAAAATAGAGTATCACCGCCAGCAATGTCCCCACATGTACCGCCACATCGAAGACTAAGCCTTGATCTTCCCAATGAGTAAGCACCGGGACGAGGATCAAATGGGCTGAACTGGAGATGGGTAAAAACTCCGTCAATCCCTGCAGTAGGGACAATACCAGAAGTTGTATAAGATCCATGCGCCGTCTCTATAGATAGTAATCAAAGTCTAATTCGCAAATCCCGCAAACTAAAACCTGGAATCGGGGTATCAAATCGCTTGCCCAGGGCAATGACCTGAAACCTTTCGCCCATCTCCGAAGGCAGGGTTAGTCGTTTGATCTGCTGAGAATATTCCAATCG
>JAAEPA010000965.1 GCA_024222475.1 Gammaproteobacteria bacterium
AGGTACGGTCTGCCAAAGGCAATGATGACGAAAAATCAAAATCTCCTGCATACTACAGTTCCAGACATTCAACTGACATCGATCCGGATCGAGTTCGATGAGGATAGCCGCGAGAAACAGCCCTGTTGGCATCTTTTCACATAGCTGGCGATTGAGTTCGCTGATGATAGTCGCCATCGGTAAACCCTTGGCGGTCATAGTGTAGAAGATATCCGAAACGATTGGCCCACCGATGGCAGCCGGCAATCCATGCCCGGTAAAATCGCCCAACATCAGATGCTGTGCCTGGTCCGGACGAAAAGCAGATAGCAATATATCACCCGAGGTTTTTTCCACCGGTGATTGCAACTGCCGAAGACTCGTCGGATCAAAGCGCTTGGACGTCCGCATTTCAAGAATTATGTTTTCGATAAGGTCCCGCTCAGCGGCTAGGATGTCTCTTGCCCGGCGTAGCTCATCCTGCAGATCCAGTACCCGCTGACCGACCCGCAACCGGGCCTGCAATTCGGCGGCTGCGCGGATCCCGAAGAAGGTAAAGATACGACGAAAACGTGGGTCATCTTTCGATGCCGAGCTATTCCTTAGCATTGCTGCTGGCACGATGGTTTTTTCTAAGCAATGCCCATGTTTCAAGGCATTACCCTCTGATTGTGCGGTTAGCTCATCCAATGTCGTGAAATCGCAATGAATACATGCATATAGCAACCTATCTGAAAATTTCTATGCTCGCAAATGATGGTTGGTTTTTTACAATATATTCAATCGGTTACGTTTATTAGTCTCCCATAAGGTTAAAACCTTCGCCTTTAGGCGAACAGATTCATCATTCACAATAAGTTCTGAAATAATAGAAAGGGAGGTGAATGATGGATTACCGATATGGGAGCCATACGGTATTTAATATTAAATACCATTTTGTCTGGGTTACAAAGTATCGATATCAGGTTTTGAAAGGAGATGTGGCGCTTCGGGTTCGAGAGTTGGTTCGCCAGACATGCGACATATTTGAGATAAGGATTTTGAAGGGGGTAGTGAGTAAAGATCATGTGCACTTGCTGGTTTCGGCGCCGCCGACGATGGCTCCAAGTGAGATCATGAGGCACATTAAAGGGCGAACGTCGAGCAAGATGTTCGAAGAATTTCCAAACCTGAAAAAGCGCTATTGGGGCCGGCACTTTTGGGCACGAGGCTATTTTTGTGTCACCGCAGGCCAAGTAACGGATGAGATGATTAAAGAGTACTTGGAACACCATTTCGAACCGAATCCTGATGATGATTTCCGAACTGAACACTAGACGGGTCTTTGACCCGTATCCGGACTTTCAGTCCATAATACTAACCCTCCGGCTTTAGCCGGTGGTTGTTTAGTTCA